>CALFHW010000040.1 GCA_937876695.1 uncultured bacterium | reverse complement strand
AATGGCTAAATCTGTAATTGACTACATCGGTAGATGGTTAGCAATCAAGTTCTTAGAAAAGGATAGAGCCAAGATCTATCACAATCCTGAACTAGTAGAAAAGTCTTATGTAGAAGGTGGCTCAAATCTCTTTCTAGCTACGCAAGCGGAGCCAGTACCACAATCTAGCTTGATCAGATTTGCTGCTGAAGCAAATCATGAAGGCCATGCTCATGCTGAGACAGCTTCGATTATGCCAGCTTCTGATGCGCCAGTGTTAGTATTTGAGTCTAAAGCCGACAAGGTAGAGATGAAACACAGCGCAGCAGTGGATCGGACCTCTCTGGCAGAGTTCAGTAAGATGCAACAGCAGTTAGCCGCCGCTCAAAATAATGAGGACGCACCGATGTGTAGTAGTTGCGGGAGTGTCACTATTAGAAATGGAGCTTGCTACAAATGCCCTGATTGCGGAACTACCACGGGCTGTTCGTAGTCTGGATGAGGATGACCAGCAGTCAGAGCTAAGAGTTGGCACGAATAGATTTGTAAGGAGCGCAGCCACCGGCTGCGCTCCTGCTGTATAATAAGTGAAACATGATACTCACAAGGGACAACATAACCAATTTAAATAAAGATAATCGCGACTTCACTCTAGCTTTGACTAGCGGCTGTTTCGACCTGATTCACAGTGGGCATATATTCTATCTCAACCAAATGCGTAGTCTAGCTGCAGGAGCAAAGACTTTAGTTGTGATTCACGGTGATGAAGCTGTCTCAGATCATAAGTCAAAGCCAGGTGATAGTAGGCCGATATTCCCAGCGGTACATAGAGCGCTTATTTTGGACAACATTAAGGCCGTAGATTACGTTTATGTATGGAACGGCTGGGAAGATGTAGTTGAACTAGTTAGACAACTTCAGCCAGAAATTCTAATTGGCCCAGAGGATTCTATAGCTAGGTCTGATTGGAAGAATAGTTGGCGCTCAATCGCAGTTCAGATAGGAGCCGAACTAAAAGGCGTTCGTAGAGACGGTGAGGATATTTCCACGAGTAACCTTTTAGCCAGAATTCGCAATGTCAGCTGAGATTGGCTTTGTGTTAAGACTCAATAAGCTCAAAGAGGCTGACGCTATCGTCAGTATTTATGGTCCGGAAGGAATCAGGGAGGTATATGCACATAGCGTTTTTACCGCCAAGAGTACCCGCAGGGCCAAGTTAGAGATTTTAAATCTCATAAAATACAACACCACTAAAAGCAAGGCGCAACTGCCTAATCTAGCAGAAGTAAGTCTAATCAGTGATTTCAAGACTATCAAATCTATCGCTAGCGGATATGCAGAGTGCTTTATCCTAGCCGAAATTTTACAAAAATTTCTGACTCAAGTAGAGGAGCCTGAGCATTTACTATTTGAGCAGTTAGCAGATATTAGCCAATTAGGGGATTTGCGGGAAATTTCCATTGTTTCCGGTATCACACAGGATGATAGTTTAGCCAAAAAATTATTAGTTTACATAACTATAGTGCTGTTAGATGAGCTTGGTTTTCTGCCGGAGCTAAATATCTGTCAGCTAACACAGCAAAAATTTGCAGAGACTGACTTGATAGCTCCAGCTATAACTCAGCCAGGGTATGTCGTATCCCAATCTGGTAGTAGAGATCTTATCAGGCAAATAAAAGTACAAGAATTTATTCGCAGACAGAAAAATGTAGTACAATTTCTACATATTGATATTTCGCAGCAGCTACTTGTAGGACTTCTTAAGACACAAATAGACTGGATTGAGATTACTTTAGGGCAAAAACTGAAATCAAATGCCTACTGAACTAAACCTAGTTGTTTCAAGTTGGCCAGGGGCTGGTGGGACTACTATGGCGCTGATACTAGCGCAACTACTGAATCTGAAATATATCTACGCCGGTGGAGTGCTCAAAGAGTGGGCACAACGAATGGGGTACGATCCTAGCAGCGATGCCTTTCATGATTGGGAAAGACAATACGGTGAGAGTTGGGACTATCTTTGGGAAGATTACATCAAGGATCTAGTGACTTCAAATCACAGCTTTTTGTGTGAGGGGAAAACGGCAGGATTTTTGTTACCAGATGCTAGGGCTTATGAAGTTATGGTCACAGCTAGTGCTCAAGTTAGAGCTCAAAGAGCAGGCGGTGATTCACGTACCGAGGATATTACAGCTAGAGATAAGATTTTGAGTGAAAGATGGCAGAGATTGTTTGCTGTGGATATATACAATGTGGAAGCGATTAAGGCAAATTACGATCTACTTTTGGATAACTCCCAGCTCACAATTGCCGGTAGTATTCATAAAGTGCTGAACGGACTTCAGACTCATCAGCTGTACTCGGAATCTTACAATTATGAGGAGCTAAAGACTATGGCACTGCAGCTGGAGCAGAGCTTTTGGGAAGATCAGCACCGCGGCAAAAGTGGTAAGGACAGTTTAAAATCATATTTACAAGCAAATGATCTTTACCATACTAATGCAGAGGTATTTGCTAGTTGGTTAAAGAAACCAGAGATGCTCGAGGGTTTACCCAGGCAGATGCGTGAAGCGCTATTATAAGAGTTACTGTGTTTTTGTATCCAGATAATTTTAGGTAAAATGATTATCAAAACAGTACTTTTCCTAGTAGCTCAGTACTTTTTCGTCTAAACCGTGATGGTAGAGGCTGCAGATAGCAGGTAGGGCCTTCATAATATCGGCTAATATCGCGGATTTCTCTCTGCGCTCAGCAATTTCTTCTAGTCTTTCTTTCAATGCATGTAAGTACAAAACGTCGTTCATACAGTACTCAAATTGTTTGTCTTGCCAGTATTTTGGATGAAGGTCCCATTGAGAACCGCTAGTATTCTTGTCTTTGGCAAATTTAGGGTCTATAAGTGCTGCGATGATATCCGACATGCCATGGTCGCGAGTATTGTTTAGCACGATCTTGGCAGCAACTTTTGTATCAAATAGTTTCCCTTTTAATTTCTCCCCGGTGTACTTCTCAATTCGAGGTAAATCTGCAGTTGATACATGCATTATAACCTCAATATCTTTTCTGGAAATTAAGGCGCCCAACTTTTGTTTCGTTTCGGTTTGGTCTTCGCTCCCAGCTGTCCAGATAAATTCAATTCGGATACCTTCTGAATCGTCTGCTTTGCTGGCAATTTGGATAAGGCATAACTTGTCGTGAGCTAGGCTCAAGTTTAGAAATTCGGTGTCGATGGCCACCCACTTGCTATCTGAGTAGTCATAAAACAACTCTTCACCTGCAGTTACAAACTGAGTGTATGATTCATCTGCTTTATAAGGGTTTCGTACTTTGAAGCGTTTTTCTATTCTCATAACAGATTATAACATCTCAATTAGCTCAACGTCGTAGCTTTTTACTCCAGTAAAGTCCGGATCTTTCAGATCTAACCAGGCGTATCTCTCTTGCTTCTGCTTTTTAGGGGGCATGCTAACTAATTCAAACAAATAATAGATATTGAACTTTTCATTGGCTTTCTTCTTAGAGAAGACCAGCCTAGACCAGGTTTCGGGGATAATTCGCAAGAATTTCAGCTTACAATTAAACTCACCTTCTAAATCGTACTTCAATTGATCAGGTATATTTTCGCCGAGACTGACTTTGATTGATGGAAGCTGATACTGGCCATCTTTCGATTTTTCTAGTAGTACTAAATTATTAATTTTGTCTAAAATAATGCCTCCGGCATAGTGATATTCTCTTTTCATTAGTATAATTTAGCATGTCTACAAACTTCTGGTCAGTCAAAAAAGATTGGATTCACTTTACAGCAATCGCTGGTGTCGCTACTGGCCAGATCGCTGCAGCTTGCGCTAGGCAAGGGCTGTTCGTGACCGGCTCTACTGGGGATCAGTTCTATGAGCCCATGAAGTCATTTCTGCTTGATCTACAAGCTAAGGGATATATCAAGCTTACGAGTGATTTTAGTTACAAAAGTCTTTTACTCTCCACATACACAGGCAAGATCGAGGATCAAAACACTTTACCGGCAGTAGTTTTAGCTCAAGGCGGCTTAAGTCTGCAAAATAAAGAGTTACAATTTGCGGAGAAAAGAGGGGTTGAAGTGCAGCACTATGCTCAGTATCTAGGCGAAAACTGTGTAGTCAAAGGTGGAAGCATCGTAGTGGCGGGTAGTTTTGGCAAGACAACTACTACTGGCCTAATAATTAAAATTCTAGAGAATGCAGGTCTGGAAACGAGTTACATGGTGGGCGCTATCGTGGCGGACATCGAAGATGGAGTGAAATTAAAGCGAGAGAACACGCAGTATTCAGTCATTGAAGGGGATGAATATATCTCTGCTAGATGGGATATGAAATCCAAGTTTTTTCATTACGCACCTAACTATCTCGTTTTGACCGGTTACGCCTATGATCACACGGATATTTTTAAAACACCGCAGGAGTACTTCGATAATTTCAAAAATATAGTTACTAGTTTAGATTCTACTGATATTTTAATTTTCAATAATAAATATCCCGAATTAAGAGAGCTGGCAAGTTACGCAAAATCTAGAGTAATAGGCTATTCGGGAGATAATTTTAATTTTGAGCGCAAGTTAATTGGTAATTTTAATAAAGAAAACATTGCTGGCGCAGTCACATTAGCCAAAGAATTAAATATAGCTGAAGACGTAATCGCAAGAACTGTGGCAAGTTATATCGGTCCTAAAAGGCGACTGGAAAGTAGGTGGGACGGGTTATTGAATGATAATAAAATTAAAATTATTGACGATTTTGGGGCAACACCAGCTAAAGCCAAGTCTGCAATCGCCGCCATTCGTGCTGAATTCCCGAAAGCAAATATTATTTCTCTATTCGAGCCAAATTTCGGTTCTAGAACAATTCAAGCTTTAAGCCAGTTCGAGGATACATTTGCTCAGACTGATAAGATTCTTCTATTGCCTTTTACAGCCGTGAATCAGGAGGGCATAATCGATCAACAACAACTAGCTTCCTATCTACATGAGAAAGGTTTCAAACCGGTGGTATTGACAGCTGGGGACATATCTCCGCAAGTTCTAGCGGAGTTGGATGCTGGCAGAGAAAATATAATTTTATTTCTATCCAGCCATTCAATTGATGACTACTACGGTCAAGTCAAAGATGCTATCAGCTACAGAGCTGCTTAAGCAAAAACTGACAGAAATTAAAATTAATGGTGATCGCGAGAAACCTGCGAACTATATCACTCAGGAGTTTCAGGATTACGGCATGAGGCTAGCCCATCGGCTTGGTGATATTAAGAATAAGGCTATTTATATTCGACTCTCAAAAATAATACCCCGGGCTATTATTGAAGACGCTGCTAGCTTTGTCAGCGATTATCCAAAAGCCAAAGACAAAGGCAAAATCTTTATGTGGAAATATAGACAGCTTCTGGGCGAGTACAAAGCCAAACACCCAGAGTTTAAATTGCCATCCACCCGAAAACCCAAGAAAGAAGCAAAGACAGCTGCTGAGAAATTGCCTAAGGAAGGTCGTGTGTCTTCTCGTCAGACAAAAGCTAGACAGGGGATGCAAGACAATTACAAGCTGTTATAATCATAGCTATGTTATCAGTAATAATTACTGCCTACAAAGAGGAAAAGACAATAGGAAGTGCCATCGAGATGTTGGTGGGCAGTAGATCGGGTATTGGTATGGGAGTCATCGATCAGAAGTGGGAGTTAATCGTGGTTGCACCTGACGAACCTACTATTACAGCCAGCCGGAATATGGCAGCAAAACTTGGGCTAGATGAAACTAATTTCAACTTATTAGTTGACCAAAAGCAAGGTAAGCCAGCCGCACTCAATCAAGCCTTTAAGGCCGCTAAAGGAGACTGGCTGCTACTTACTGACGGAGATGTAGTGTTTAAGGCAGGAGCACTAGGTATACTGGTGCAAGCAGCACAGACAAGTGATGAGATTGGCGGAGTCACAGGCAGGCCAGTATCTGTCAACGTAAGCCAAAGAGGAACAGGAGTTATGAGAATGCTGGATTATTGGGGTATGCTACTTGCTGACGCGGCGCATCACAAAAGAACTGTCGACCTGACCAGTTCTAGCAGCGGTTATTCCTCAAAAATTGTGCCCAAAAGAAAATTCTTCCCTCTTAGCGGCTATATCATGCTAGTTCGTAATCTCAATATCAACTTGCCAAATGACGCGCTTGTCGATGATGCATTTTTATCGTATGAAATCTATAACCGTGGCTACAAAATGGCATACGAGCCAGCTGCTGAAGTAGAAGTTAAATATCCTGACAATATCTCAGACTATTTCAAGCAGAAAAAAAGATCTGCAGGCGGATTTGTACAGCTTTGGGAATACGGAGTGGTCCGCAAAGATACAAAATCTAGAAGTTTTTGGCGCGAATTAGAGTACTTCTGGTTTCCACTGAAATATGCTCGCAGTTTGCGCGAACTGATTTGGTCTATCTGCCTTTATCCAGCCCGTTTATGGCTCTGGATAGCGATTTACTGGGAGCGCAAAGTGATAAAAAAAGATTTTAGTAAAACTTGGGTTAGGATAGAAAGCACAAAATAGATATAATTAGATTATGAACGAAGATAACAACGTAAAATCATCAGGTTTAATTGGCCAAAGAGATGAGCGAATTGCGAAAATTGCCAAACTCAGGGATCTAGGAATAGACGCGTTTCCAGCCAGATCAACTAAGAGCCATAAGAATTCTGAGATCGTAGAGCATTTCGCTAAGTTTGACGGCAAAAAAACGACTTTGACTGGAAGATTGATGTCTTGGCGTGAGCATGGTGGTCTTGTTTTTGCTGACATTCAGGATCAAGACGGCAGCGTGCAGCTATATTTCCGCAAGGATGACTATACTGGCGAAATTGTTAAAGGTCAGTTAAGTTGGGATACCCTGAATTTATTAGATATTGGTGATTTTGTGGAAGCTACAGGACTAATTACCAAGACTAAACGAGGCGAGATTTCGTTGCAAATGGAGTCTGTGAGACTGATCAGTAAGTCAATTAGGCCACTACCTGAAAAGTGGAAAGGTTTGGCAGATAAAGAGGATCGTTACCGCAGAAGATACCTGGATTTAACTATGAACCAGGAGGTCAGGGCAAGATTTTTGCGCAAGGCCAAATTCTGGCAAGCCAACAGGCAGTTTTTGCAGGATAGAGGTTTTATAGAGGTTGAGACGCCTGTTCTAGAACATAAAACTGGAGGAGCTGATGCCAGGCCGTTTGAGACTTTCCACAATGATTTAGGTGAAAAACTTTATATGCGTATTTCTAGTGAGTTGTATCAGAAAAGGCTTATTGGCGGAGGCTTTGAAAAGGTATTCACCCTAGGTCCCAACTTTCGCAACGAAGGCTTGAGCGACGAGCACTTGCAGGAGTATTATCAGGTGGAGTGGTATTGGGCATATGCTGATTATCAGGACAATATGCAACTAGTCAAAGAGATGTTCAGACATGTTGCTAAGGCGGTCTACGGCAAAACCGATTTTGAGACCAGAGGTCATAAGTTTGATCTGGCGGATGAATGGACAGAGATTGATTATGTTAATACTATCAAGGATAAGCTCGGCGTCGATATTTTCAAGGATAGTGACGAGAAGATGGCCAAGATTTTGGCTGATAAGGGTGTCGTACTGGATGGCGAGCCAAATCGCAATAGACTAATCGACAACCTCTGGAAGACAATTCGTAAAAGTTTATCTGGCCCAGCATTCTTGATCAACGAGCCTAAATTTATGTCGCCACTTGCTAAATCAAAACCTGAGAATCCAGAGCTAACCGAAAGATTTCACGTCATAATTGCTGGAAGCGAGCTTGGCAACGGCTATTCCGAGATCAACGACCCTATCGACCAGTTGGAGAGATTCACTGCGCAGGAAGATTTACGCGAGTCTGGTGATGATGAGGCCCAAATGCTAGACATCGACTTTGTGGAGATGCTGGAGTACGGTATGCCTCCAGTGAGCGGCTATGGCCACAGTGAGAGAGTGTTCTGGTTTTTGGAGGATATAACTGCCAGAGAAGGTACGCTTTTCCCGCTGATGCGCTATCACATTGATGATACAACCAAGAAGATCTATGGCAACGTGGTCAGGGATGAGGTAGCTGTTGCAACTGCTGCAAAGACAAATAATAGTGCTTCAATGGTCAATGTTGCAGATGTGCTTTCTGGAAAGCCAGAACTTGATTTGGCCAGTATTAATGCGTCTGTGTTAAATGACTATCCTGGTATTAAATCTGGGTATCTGGTTGTTGAAGGAGTCGACCTCAGCCAAAATGTCGAAGGTATAGGTAAGTTGATTGACGCAGCGATTGAACAAGCTAGAACCAAATATAAGAGCAAATCAGAAGTTAAAGAATCAAACACAATTGGCAGTTTACGTGAGTTATACAAGTCTTTTGGGAGCGACCCAAACAAAACTCAGAGTAGTATTGAATCCCTGCTAAACAGGGTGGTTGATGGTAAAGGGTTGTACAGGATAAACTCATTGGTTGATATGTATAACGCTGTTTCATTAAGTGTTGAGTTACCGATGGCTGCATATGATTTGGATAAAGTATCGGGTAATATATTGCTAGTCTACGCATCTGAGGGAGACGAGATGATAAAGATCGGCGAAAAACAGCCAACTAAAGCAACTCCTGGAGAACTTGTATATCGAGATGAGCAAGGAGTGATCTGTCTTAGCTATAATTACAGAGATTCTGATAGGACAAAAATAACTCCCGAAACTTCTAGGGCTATCATATTCGTGGATGGGACTCCAAAAACTTCGGTAGAAGAGCTGTTCCGATCTCTAAACCAACTCGCATTGAGCTGTGAACAGTACCTAGGTGCTAAAGTAACGGGTTATAACATCATCGGTGCAGACAAATCTCCTGTTTCAACAATTATGAGTCTCAGCACAGAACTTCCAAAGCTTGACTTCTCAGAAAAGTTATTAGTTGATAATGTTGCAGATGATTATCAGCGTTTGCACTCGCGGATGGTGGCTACTGCTATGAAGGAGTACGCGGGTATCATGGCAGGCAAGTATCCTGACGAGGCCAAGGCCAAGCCCGAAGATTTCGCTCCTGAGCTTTGGTTTACAACAGGCCTAATCCATGACTGGGACTACGGCTTTGATCCCGAAGGTCACCCCGAGCGCAATACAGACAAGCTACTAGCTATGGGCTATCCGCAAATTGTTATTGACGCTATTCTCGGTCATAAACTTGAACTTGGGGTACCGCTAACTAGCAGGCTTTCTCAAGCATTGGTGGCCATCGACGAGTTATCAGGTCTGTTCTTTGCCTATAGCAAGTTCAAACAAGGTTACAAGAATATGGAAGCCAGTGGCCTTCGCAAAAAATTTAAGGACAAGGCTTTTGCAGCTAAGATAAACCGCAGCGATATCCAAATTGGTGTAGATAAGTTAGGTATTAGCCTGGAAGAACACATCGCAAATATGCTCAGTATTTTCCAGCAGTTCGAACAAAGTTTGGGCAGCTAGGCAGCTAACGTTTGTATATAAAGCCGTATCCTTCTAATAAATTTAATTAATTTTCTTCTGTCTCTTTTTCTGACTGTTTATCTGGCGTAGTATATGCATAAATATACTGTGCCTGCATAGACAATTTCGCCTTTAGCTCCCCGTCCTTAGACATGTATGCCTGCGCTTCTGGTCTGCCGCTAGCCCAGATAATATCGCCAGATTTTATCTTCTGGGTAGCTGCTTTTGTCTGTTTATTAAAGCCCACTACATCGATAAATGTAGTTGACTCTCCAATCTCTTCTCCGCGGAATTCGTTCACCGCGACAGAAAATTTAGAGTACTCTTTGCCAGCTTTGGACTCAAGCAGCTGACCGTCTTGTGTGGCTCTTCCGAGCACATGTAGCACCTGTTGGTTCATATGCGTACAACTAATAAATTAATACTCAGGTTATACCTGGTATTTCTAAAGTATTTCTGAAATATTTCTTAAGCTGGGTTTAAATTTTGCTTGAGTGTTTCGAGGTCTTCTTGCCAAACTTGACCGTCCCACCAGGACAATCCCTTAAACTGTATCTTATATCTATCAGCTGGTTTATTCACCCCACCTAGGTATACAAAAGTTTTGCCATGTAATTGCGCCCAGATAATAGCATTGATCATCATTGACATTCCTAAGTTAGGGCTGGGATTGTCCAAATCATAAAATGGGTAACAATAGTGCATTATATTTTCTGTTACCATGGTGACGACATATCCCACTGATTCTTCTGCCAGAGAGTACTTTAGCAACATATTGTAGTGAAATTCGGTAGTTAGCATCTGTTTGATTTTACTGGCGCTGAATTCAATCCCGGGGAATTTCCTAGAGTAATAGTCTTTCCCCAGTTTATGTATTTTCCAATCATAGCCTTCCCTCATAGGCAGGTTGACTGCAACCATATCAATCGGAGATTTCTTGAGGATTCTACGGTTTTCACTACTTAGTTGAAATTTCCTCAGATCCAATCTTAGGCTTTTGGTTTCATAAACATATCCTGGCTTGATACGCCCAAACAAGTAGCCACTAGCATACGACTGCTCAATTTCTGGCTCTACCTTATAGTCGACTAATTTCTCAGTTATTATGTGGTAACTCATTGTTTTAAGACGCGGTTTATTAGAAAGATCATCATTATGGTAACAACTCCCAGGCCAGCAATTATCAGCCAAATATTCCCCGAATTGATAACTGAGTTAACTTCATCATTGCCATCGTTATTAGCAAGGGCGCCGGAAGGTTCAAGCCTGCTTAAGTCGACTGAGAGCTCGCCTTGTTCTGCGGCCTCCACAATTCTCAGGCCAGTTCCAGTATTTGAAGCGAACTGCCTATCGCTTAGAAACCCCACATAACTATCAACATTGACAACGTAGCCGGTATTACCCGGGTCACAGACTAATTTTTCTAAGCGATTATCAATCAGACCGCCCGAGAGTATTCCAATTATCACATTACTGCCAGGGGCTTCAAAAATCGGGCCACCACTATCTCCAAAACACATGCCCACCTCGCGGTTGAAGATAACTAAGAAATTGCTGGTTATGGCTCTAGCACAACCTTCTCCGGATTTTTTCTTGAAAAGCTCTGCGCCTGCGATACCTGAATCTATGCCCGCACCATAAGCGACAATGCTGGCGCTGCAGCTTTCGCTTGCCTTACCCAGCACTGCATATGTTTGCATAGATATTGGAGTTGAAAGTTTCGCCAAAGCCAAATCAGGCCCCAGGTTGCTACCTAGCTGAAAGCCCGGAGCATAGTTGATGACGCTGATAGCAGTCAGCTTGTCGGTGTCGACTGTGAAATCCCCGATTCCAAAACTAAATTTCTCTCCAGCGCTGGGCGCAAGGCAGTGGGCAGCAGTGATCAAAGTAGATTCGTCTAGGAGGGTGGCTGCGCAAACTTTTTGCTTATCGGAAATGATGAAACCAACATATTCGTAGCCGCTTTCTAGACGACCCTTTACGAGTGCCTGCCCTGGCTCTAGGTTAACTGGGCGAGTTATAAGAACAGCAGTTGTCAGGCCTGCCACGATCAATGACAAACCTGTTAGCAATAAAACTAGCGTTTTCCTTCGTCTATTCAAAAACTCTTTGATTAATTTTAAACCTGGCTTTATAAATTCTACAGAAAATTTTCATGAATGGGCATTATTATCCACTCATGAACAATAACAATTTACCCCAAAAAGATCTAATTAAACTATTTCTGGCAATAGTCATAATTTACCTGGCGGGAAGCTCGCTCTTAACACAGGCCAAAGCAGATACATTCTACTCAGCAGGTAGAGTAGAAGATTGTCAGCTAGCATCAGTCACGGCGTTGCAGTATCGAAACACGCCTGGCGATATTATGTATAATCCTAGCCAACTGCGCGGTGAAAGCGGTAATTGGATTCAATCAAGGACGATTCACGACGTGGCGAATGTCTACTTTCCGGATGCAAGGCGTTATGATGGGAGAGCTGATAAAGTCTCGGTGCCACCCGGTACTACAGTTGATATGGGGATTTTTTTCTGGAACTACTCAGGGCATACTATTAAGACCAATAAAGTCGGTTCTTTTCTCTCCAGAGAGGACCAAACGCAAGGTGACCTAACTAGATTGGGAGCTGCTGGTTCAATTGCTACGCCAACTTTCAATGCTGGTAGATCTTCAAGAACTGGCAAGTATAGAGAAGACAACTTTGTGATGGATGTGGGAAATAGGGTTGCCCAAAATGGGTCGGTATATTACAGCTTCCAAACCATACAACCATTGCAGCTGGTTTCTAAGACTGTGACTCCCGAGGAGACAGGTACAGGGCTAAAATTGAAGTACGAGTATGTATTTAGAAATACAAGTAGCTATAATAAATGCGGTTTTAGTTTGCAGGAAAGCCTTCCAGGGGGAGGGACTCACAGTAAAGATTTCTGTCTGAACGGCGGCAGTGACTATACATATAGTTTTGAACATACAATCACTGACTATAGTTTACAAATGACTATTCCCGCTACTCTGCTCACAGATCCAAATAATTATGTAGAATCAGTTTCAACTGCCTACTCAAATCAAGGAGACATCAATAACTATGGCGCGCGAGCAACACTAGTTGGAAGAAATGACAGTGGTTCGGGGTCAAATTGGTACGCTTGGCAACCATCTTGGGGTCAAGTTAACTCACCAGTAATGCAGGTTGAGATAATTCCCTATAGCTTCAATAGTCCTCAGCTACAACTCACCTTCTCGCCGCAGTTGCAAATTAGCAAAAGATTAGCTATAGCGCAGCCAGATGTAATAGATCTAACTACCGGAGAGCAGATGGATTTAGACTTTGAGATCGAAGTAAAAAATACAGGCGCTCGTTTGGAGAATCTAAGTGTGCGCGATCTGTTGCCAGATAGGTTATCACTTCTCTCGCAGACAGATCAATGGCAAGAAGAGAGGCTGCTACCTGGCGAGAGTAGGGTATATACTTTGAAAGCGAGATTCTTAGCTAGCAGTACTGGCAGCTTCACTCTCACCAACACCGCAAGTGTTGAATTGTCATCGCCTGTCTTTACAAATTCCGCCCAAGTAGAGCAGGTCATTGTAGTCACCGACCCACCCCCACCGCCGCCGCCCGTGGTCCCACCAGTCATTACCCCAGTAGAAACTGTGCCTTTGGTACCAGGTGATAACTCGAGCCAGAATCCTCCAAAGAAAAATAACGTGAAAGTTAAAGCCAGCCAATCTCAACTGGCGGTGACGGGCGCTAGGACTGAACCGATGTTAGCAGCGCTATTACTAATGCCAATATTTGTAGCCACAATGACGAAATTTGCTCTAAATAAGTTAAAATCTAAGCGTGAATAACTATGAACAAGCACTAAAATTTATTTTCGCGCAAATCCCTGCGGGCGATAATGTAAAATTTCCCGGAGAACGCGGTCTAGCAAGAATGGAGGCCTTATTAGACGAGTTGGGAAGGCCTGAAATGGGGTATAAAGCCATACATATTGCAGCCACTTCCGGTAAAGGTTCTACCACAACTCTGGCCACAAGTATTTTGATGGCACATGGTTACAAGGTCGGTTCTACAGTTTCTCCACACCTGAAAGATATCCGTGAGAGGACGCAACTAGACAATACTCCCTGTTCGAAGTCGGAATTTGTGGCAGCGACAGCTGAGGTAGAAAAATCGCACGAAATGGTCTCAAAAACTTCACTGGGCAGTCCAACGTATTCGGAAATTATGATCGCGATTGCTCTGGTAGTTTTCAGGAATGCCAAAGTAGATTTTGCGGTGGTTGAAACCTGTCTTGGAGGGCTGTACGACACTACTAATGCTATGGCCTGTGAAAAGGTTTCTGTACTAGGTAAGATTGGCTTGGATCATACTCATATCTTAGGAGATACTTTAGAAAAAATTGCTTCACAGAAGGCAGGTATAATCAGGCGGCCAGGTCCAGTGGTAGCGTTGTCGCAAACGTCAGGGGTGAATAAGGTTTTCTCCAGACAAGCAAATAGCCAGAATGCCGAATTAACTTGGATTGATAATAATGTAGTCAAGAACATAAAAAACGAATGGGGTTCCTATGTATACGACCTTGATCTTCCCGGGCTAAAGATTGATAGCATAAAGTTAAAATCAATTGGTCTACATCAGGTTTATAACTCAGCTCTGGCGGTAGTAGCCGTTCAGAAGTTAATAAATAATATTGACATCAACGTTACAAAGAAGGCATTAGCAAATACCTCTATCAAAGGCCGATTTGAAGAGATCTCACTTGGTCAGGCAAGAATCGTGATTGACGCTGCACATAATCCTCAGAAGATGGCAGCTTTTGTACAAGCTTTGTCAGATCGCTATGGAGCGCATAGTAAGTATACATTCCTAGTTAGTTTCAAAGAGAGCAAAGATTATGGCTCAATGCTAGAAAAAATATTTCAAATCAGCGATGATGTTACTTTTACTGACCTTGCGGATGTTTTTCAAGATGGGCACTTAAGATCCATAAAGTTTAGTAAAGTCCCCGAAGTATATGTCCAAAAAATGAAATACATTGCGAATATTGAGGAGGCATTCACATATGCACTACAAAAAGCACAGTTAAACAATAAAATTTTAGTAATTACGGGTTCAATGTATTTGTTAGGTGATGTATACTCTGTAATAGATAAGTTAAAAAGTATTGAACAACATGAGTAGAATGCAAATTAGAGGCAGTAGTAGCTTTTTCACCATTCTATTGGTGGCTTTTATGGTGTTGAGTTTCTTGGTAGCAAGGTCATATCTAGTCACAATAATCTTGGCGATTATTACTGCCAGCATCTTTAGACCATTTTATGAGTCCATGCTCGGCCGCATGAAAGGCAAGCAAGCTCTAGCGCTGTTGGTGACGATCCTGGTGATAGTGTTTATTGTATTATTACCATTGTCTATTGCAGGGTCAATTATTGTGGGCCAGTTAATTACTTTTGCAGGCGATTTGCAGAGGTTTACTACAAGCGATACAGACTCATTTGCAATTTTGCTTGAGAGAATCAACGTCTTCTTAGCAAGTGTGCCAGGCAATTATCAGATTGATCAGCAGGAAGTGACGACCAGACTGCAAGAACTAATCCAGCCAGTTGGGGCATTTTTGGCACAGAACTTAGTATCAATCGGCCTCTCTACATTTGATGGGTTTGCCAAACTTATAGTATTTATTACAACTCTGTCAGCTGGGATTGTTAATTTCCCTAGATTGATCAAATTTATCAGAGATATCAGTCCTTTCCCTGAAGACGTGGACGATCTGTATATAAACAGAGTACTCACACTTTCCAGATATATGATCAAAGGCATTTTTATAGTTTCTATACTAAACGGGATAGTTGTGGGAGTAGTACTGACGATTGCGGGAGTTCCTTATGCATTATTCTGGGGACTTTTGGCAGTGATCGCATCAATCGTGCCAATTGGTGCAGGCATCGTAGCTATCCCTTTGGGCATAATAGAGCTTATTACAGGCAATGTGGGCGGCGGAATATTTATATTATTGGCCTTCATCTTGGTCATAAATAATATCGACAATATTCTCAGACCGAGGTTGGTGGGTAAAGACGCACATTTACATCCAGCACTGACGCTGGTGGGTATACTGGGTGGTCTTGAGTTATTCGGTTTCTTTGGGATTTTAGTAGGCCCTATAGTATTGATATTGCTGGTTACTTCGCTGGAGGTGTACATAAAGTACTACTCAAACGACGATTCTGTGGTATCATAAGGCCTGTGAATATAATCAATATAGCTATAATTGCGCACGTCGATCATGGGAAAACAACCCTAGTCGATGCATTTCTAAAGCAAAGCGACCTTTTCCGCGCCAATCAAGACGAAATGAGCCAGCAGCAGATTCTAGATAGTGGTGAATTAGAAAGAGAGAAGGGGATCACAATTAAGGCAAAGAATGTCGCAATTCAGTACGGAGCAAATAAAATAAACATCATCGATACCCCGGGACACGCTGATTTTGGTGGTGAGGTAGAGAGAACCTTACATATGGCGGATCTTTGTTTATTGTTGGTAGACGCACAAGAAGGCCCTATGCCACAGACCAAATTTGTGCTCAAGAAAGCATTTGAGTTAGGTCTAAAAACAATTGTAGTCATCAATAAAATTGATAAAAAACACGCTTCTCCTGAGAAAGTTTTAGATAAAGTACAAGACCTGTTTTTGACACTAGCTAAGGAAGATAAACAGTTGGAGTTTCCAGTTTTCTATGCAATCGCTCGCGAAGGAAAAGCTTTCAGTGAGCTAGTGGACGTGGCTACCCCAGGAGATATGACTCCGTTGCTAGACGAGATTATCACTCTCGGCACCGAGATTAAGCAAAGACAGGAAGCAGCAGCAGTTAAGGAATCTGAGACTAAGGCTCAATCATTGCAAATGCTTGTCAGTTCTTTTGAGTTTAACGCTCACTTAGGCAAGCTGCTAATTGGCAGGATAAATAGAGGCAGCGCGGCGGTCAATCAGTCAGTTGTGGTCGCAGGTAAGGATGGGAATGTTAGAGGGCGTATCTCAAAGCTATTTATTAGAGTAGGTCTAGCATGGTCAGAAGTTGAAAACGCTCCAGCAGGTGAAATTGTGGCAATTGCCGGGATCGATAGCAACGCAATCGGTTATACACTATGTAGTACAGATAATATTGAACCACTACCGATGCTGCAGATCTCATCTCCTTCGGTACAGATTAGATTTGAGGCAAATTCTTCGCCGATGGTTGGACAAGAAGGTAAGTTTGTCACTGCTAAGCAGTTACAGCAGAGGCTTGAGCAAGAAATTGAATCAAATATCAGTTTAAAGATTGAAAAAGCAGACGGTGGTAGCTATTTTGTAGCAGGCCGTGGTGAGCTGCAATTATCGATTCTAATCGAAGAGCTACGCAGGGAAGGTTTTGAATTTCAAATCCGTAAGCCAGAGGTAGTGTTTGAGAAAAGAGAAGACGGCAGTTACGAGCCGTTAGAGGAATTGCTAGTAGAAGTCCCTGAAGAGTACATGAGTACGGTCAATAGCATCATGGGTGAAAGAAATGCTGAGTTAGTGAATATTGAAACTGAAAACTCACAGACCAGATTTACGTACAAAGTACTGACTAGAAATCTACTAGGACTCAGAGGTATTTTACTGACAGCTACAAAAGGAAATGCCATTGTAAACAGTTTCTTGATTGACCATGTACCAGTTACTAAACAGGCAGAATTCTTCCGTAAAGGCGTGTTGATTGCTTCGGAAAGAGGCGTGGCTATGGGGTATTCACTTAATACTATTCAAGAGAGGGGAGATTTGTTTATCTCAGCTGGAGCTGAAGTGTACGAAGGAATGATTGTGGGTATAAATAAATACGAACAAGAGCTAGAAGTTAACGTCACTAAGCAGAGAGCGAAGTCCGGAGTGCGCATGAAACAAGACGAAATCACCCAGACCTCATTAAAACCACCGATTCCTATAACTCTAGAGTTCGCTTTAGGCTTTTTGGCCAAGGACGAGCTATTAGAAGTGACCCCAAAAAACCTACGTCTGCGCAAGAGACATCTAACTAAGACCGAACGGGATTGGGCTAAGCGTTCAAATCTTACCGATTTCGCTAAAAAGAAACTAGGACTTACCAACTAGTTGGTATAGAATTGGGTATGAACCCTCAAAAGCTTCTTAAATATGCAATACCCTTGATTGCCTTTGTGGCAGTAGTAGTATACATATTAATACTCATCTCAGGCACTGACCAAAGCGTTGGCAATTACATGCTGCTGGTAGTCAATATAGCAGCCTTCATCCCTCTACTGATCAAGATAATCAAGGATTTACTCAAAGGCAATATGGGAGTAGATATTCTGGCCCTGGCCAGTATTTTGGGTAGCATTTTACTGGGGGAGAACTTAGCAGGAAGTGTTGTGGTGTTGATGCTTTCGGGAGGCGAACTGTTGGAGGAGTTAGCACTTAAACGCTCGCGCTTAGAACTCAATAGACTCGTGAGCGCTCTGCCTCTTTCTGTACTTCTGAAGGATGAAACCGGTCATAACGAAATTCAAGTTAGCGACATTAAGGTTGGAGTAGAGCTGATTGTGAGGCCTGGAGAGACAGTTGCAGTTGACGGCAGAGTCAGCGGGGCAAATGCCGAATTAGATGAGAGCCCGATAACTGGTGAATCCAGGCCGGTAACAAAGGTCACAGGTGACGAGGTTTTTAGTGGTTCGGTCAATACTTCCGCCCCATTCACTATGAGAGTGGGTAAGTTGCCGCAGGACAGTAAGTATCAGCAAATTGTTGAATTAGTTCGCAAAGCAGAATCGCAAAAGGCACCTTTCGTCAGGCTAGCTGACAGGTATGGGGTAGGTTTTACTGTTTTTGCTTTTGTACTGGCAATCATCGCTTATGTAATTTCTGGCGACCCTGTCAGAGCTCTCTCGGTGCTAGTTGTGGCCACACCTTGCCCACTCATCTTAGCTACGCCTATCTCATTTGCTTCAGGTATAAGTATCGCTGCGCGTCGAGGCATCATCGTCAAATCTGGCGGAGCTTTGGAGCAACTAGCCAGGGTTAATTCAGTAGTTTTTGATAAAACAGGCACCTTGACTTATGGCAAGCCAGAACTAGAGAAGCTAGAGATGGCAGCGACCTCGGACAAAAACGAATCTGAGATCTGGCAAATAATCGCAGCGCTTGAGAGTTATTCGAATCATGTAGTCGGTAGTTCTATCTATAAAACTGCTAGGGGAAAAGTTAGCGAAATGATAAGGCTTAACAAAGTTTCTGAGAGCTTCGGGTTCGGGGTATCTGGACAACTGGAAGACGGTAGCCAGGTTAGAATTGGGAGTCTACCTTGGCTGATAAAAAGCGGTATCGCAATTGATAAAAAGTTAGAGAGCGCTGCGTTGTTAGCACAAGATAAAGGAAAAATAGTAGTTGGGCTTAGTATAGATAAGTTGCAAATCGCGCAGGTAATTTGCCAGGACCAACTAAGACCGGAGAGCAAAGCTACAATTTTTAAAATGAGAAAACTGGTGGGTGAAGATATTCACCTGCTCTCAGGGGATAAAAATGTGATAGTCAAAAAAATTGCGGAGAAGTTTGATATCAAGAGTTTTGCTGGCCAGCAGTCGCCTGAGCAGAAGAGCAGTCACATAGAGCAGCTACAAAAGGAAGGCAAACAGGTGCTGATGATTGGAGATGGAGTGAATGATGCTCCGGCTCTGGTGGGCGCTGATGTAGGTATTGCCCTTGGCTATCTCGGCAGCAACGCCTCAACTGACAGCGCTGATATTGTCATCACTGTTAGCGATTTATCTAGGGTTAACGAGGCGGTTGTCATTAGCAGGGGGGTCTTGAACAATGCTAAGCAAGGCATCTTCATCGGAATTGGGCTGAGCAGCGTGTTGATGCTGATGGGGACGATGGGTTTTCTGTTGCCATTGGTAGGCGCGCTGTTACAAGAAGGAATAGATCTCATCGTTATTATCAATGCGCTAAGGACAAGAGGATTGAAATCTACAGCATAAACTAAAGAAGACGCTTAACTATAAAGCGAGATGGCCAAAAAGTTTAAAGACTATTACGATGTTGAGTGTGCTGAACTATTTGCAGATAAGTTGGGGGCTCAACTTACTAATTTCCCAAAAAAAGATTTTATAGACTGGATCTGTAAACAGCTGCCAGATCTAGAGTTCTTCCAAAGGCAAGATCTGTTTGTGGATGCATTTGTAAAGTTTCTGGGTGATGATTATCTAGCCAATTTAATGGTATTTAAACAGATCTTAGGTGAAGAACTGCAAACTGATACGGGGATGTTTACCCATGGCTGGTGGTTATGGCCAGTAGGTAGGTATATAGAAAGGTTGGGTGCAATTCAGCCCGAAAAAAGTTTAAGCGCAAGTTTAGATTTCATCGGGCTGCTGACTAAGAGATTCACGGGCGAATTTGCCATCAGACCGCTTCTCTCAGCTTATCCTGTTAAAGTTATGACACAGATGGAGCAGTGGAGCTTAGCTCAAAATGTTCACCTGCGCAGACTGGCCAGCGAAGGAGTCAGAATTAGTCTGCCTTGGAGCAAAAAGCTATTAGTTGCAATCGAGCAATTTGATAGCTACCGGAGTATTCTCGGGAATCTGCGTCATGCGCCGGAAAAATTCGTCCAAAAAAGCGTAGGTAACAATTTAAATGATTTGTTGAAATTATACCCAGAAAAAGCAGAGGCGATCATAATTGACTGGGAAGCAGGTGAGTCATCAAAAGCCATGGAGTGGATTATCAAACATGGGCGCAGGAGCATTGTAAAGCAGCTAAGAAAGAAGCAGCGGAAGCAGCAAACTAGCTGAGACTCCTTACTACGCTGAGCCCGGCCATACGACCAGTTGCCCAAGCAGCCTGTAAGTTATAACCTCCAGTTAGCCCGTCAATATCTAGAATCTCCCCTGCAAAGTATAGGTTTTGGTTGAATTGCGAACGCATAGATTTACGGTCAACTTCGGCAAGACTCACCCCGCCGGCAGTAACAAATTCATCGCCAGTTCGCCTTGCGACTAACGAAATCTCTATACCCTCACCTAATAGCTCAGATAGATTTAAACGCTCTTGCTTGCTCATCTGAGCGGTTTTTTTCAGTTCATCAATATCTGCGAGATGTAGAAGTTGTTTAACAAATCTTTCCGGGAAAACTACAGTTAAAGTATTTTTTAGGAGTTTACTTCCTGCATTCCTAAACAGCTCAGTTAATCTTTGATCCCATTCCTTTATCCCAACTCCTGATATCGGAATAAACTTAACTGTGAAGGGATTTGCTTTATTTATCTGTGCAAACGCCAGCTGCGCTGCTAAGGCAAAAGTAGTTGGCCCTGAGATACCGAAGTGTGTAAAAATCATGGCACCGCTGATTACCATGGGCCTTTTATCTAGATCAAAGCTAAAACTAGAATTTGCAAAGCTAAGCCCCATAAGCTCTTTAACCCATCGATCACGCACTTCAAAACTATTGAGAGAAGGCCCGAGCTGCGTAATGGAATGTCCTAGAGACTGTGCGAAGGCATAACCATCGCCTGTAGATCCAGTTGATCTGTAAGCATTACCGCCAGTAGTCAATACTAGAATGTCTATCTCAAATATTCCAGACGAGCAGATCAGCTTAAACCCTCCCTCGGCTCTGGCAGCTACACTCTTCAACGCATTTCGGTATAAAACTTCAACTCGCTGGTTCTCAAATACTTTTTCAAATACCGCCACTACATACTCACCTATATCTGACACAGGGAAAACTCTGCCGTCTGCTTCAACTTTAGTTTCCAGCCCATGTTTGGATAGCCAATCACGCATGGCAGTGGGCTGGAATGCTCTCATTGCGGGCTTTATAAACTGGCTTCCACGAATGTACTTCGAAAGCAGCAACTGTTCGTCATTAATTCCAGTGGTGACATTGCAGCGTCCGCCGCCACTGATAGCTACCTTGACGCCTAGGCGGACGTTCTTTTCGAAGACTATGACCTTGGCTTGTTTTCCATCCATAGCAAGCTGCTCAACAATGCTGGCCGCACACATAATCCCAGCTGCTCCGCCGCCTATAATACCAATAGTCTTGGGCATAATAATTATGACAGGTTAAATGCTGTAGTGAGCAGTTCCTTCAATTTCCCTTCATCAATTTTTTCGCCCTCAGCAATGTTGATTGAACGGTGCTTTTTAGAGTCAAGTCCGCTATTGAATAATCCATGTTTATCTGCAACCTGCGCGCCAGTGAAAAAATTATATTTCGTATGTTCTTTAAAGGAAGACATAGCGCAAACTAATTTGCCATTAAACAAGAATACTGGCACATCCCATTTCCAACCTTCTTCAACCTTTGGCGCAACTTCATGAATTAACTTTCTAAATAACTGTAAATTATCACTTTGCCAGCTAGGCAGAGAGCTCAAATAGTTATCGATTTGTTCTTTGACGCTCATATTTAAATGGTCTAAGCTTAGATTTATAGAATATTATACAATTAATTATGAAATCAAATAGAGAAGTTGCTCGCCTGGCTGGCATGTTTTATCTGGCATTGATTGTATTTGGACTATTTACACAGTTCTTTGCTAGGACGAACTTCATTGTGGAGGGCGACTCTCTGGCAACTACACAGGCTATCACTGAGAATATGGAACTATTTCGCTTCGGCCTGATCAGTGATCTGATCTCACATTCTCTCTATTTCCTACTGGCACTAACTCTCTACAAGCTGCTTAAACCAGTCAATAAGACCTTGTCCATGCTATTTCTGTTGATGGTCTCCATCAATGTAGCGATTTTAAATGTAAACATGTTTAACCACCTAGCAGTGGTGCTGATTCTCGCCGACCCCAGTGCGCTGGCAACTTTCAGCAGTCAACAGATCAGTGAAGTAGTGATGTTCCTACTAGATATGCATAAGCACGGTTACGTGATTGCGCAACTTTACTTCGCCGGCTGGCTAATTCCCCTGGGCTACCTAGTCAAGAGATCTGGGTTATTTCCTAGAATATGGGGCTGGCTGATAATGCTGGCTGGGTTTTTCTATGGGCTCGATTTCTTCGTCACCTTTCTAGCTCCGAGTTTAGCCAGTGTCACTGAGACCCTCACGGGCGTGGCCTTCGGCCTAGAATTTCTATTCTGCTTGTGGCTGCTGTTCAGAGGCGCAAAGAACAATAGCTGACAATTTCCACTTGCATTAAATATATGTTAGATGTAGTATACATCTGTTATTGTATGAAATAGACAGATAATAAAATGAAGACACTACTTGCAAAACTTACACTGCTTAATGCCTCGGTATTGGCTGTTTTAACTTTCTTCATTGGTTCACTAATTGGTGGCGGCCTGCTTTGGGTAACAGAGCAAGGACGAGAGGTTACCAACAGAATTCCTTATACAAATTTAGTCTCGGTAGAGCCAATACAAAAGGACAATGATCCTAAGACAGCTGAATACGTTTCTGTAGAGAACCATACGTTTACCAAACAGGTCTCTTACCAAGGTGAGAGGTTTATCGACGCTTGGTTTACTTCGGTATCAGCCTTATGTGTCACAGGCCTTACTACTACTGATTTCTCACAGTTCACACCCCTAGGTCAAGTAGTGGTCATGGTTCTGGTTCAAATCGGAGGTCTGGGTATTATTGTGTTTACTAGTATCTTTGCTATTGCAGTATTTAGAGGCTTATCAGAGAGAGTGCCAGTACGTAGGCTGCTGGGGTCAGTATTAAACTCCGAACAGCATGATGTCGCAGACATGCTCAAGTATGTTGTCATTTACACATTTGGTTTTGAGTTCATTGGCTTTTTGATTATGGGCGTACATTTGCAGTGGTTTGCTGATCCCAGTATCTTAAATGGCATAAACCCATGGTGGTGGTCACTTTTTCACTCTGTTTCAGCTTTTAATAATGCAGGTTTTGGACTTCTAAATAATAACTTGATGAGTTTCGTCACCGACCCTGTGATCAATCTGGTAATCGCTATGCTTATAATCCTAGGTGGCTTAGGTTATCCAGTTTTGATAGCGATTTACTTTTGGTTTAGAACTAGGGTATTTAGTAGAAATCTAACTAAAGCGAAGGTCGCGAATTTGCGCAGTGATTTATCAGGTGTTGCATCACTAGTTCAAGTCAGAGTCGCTTTAGTAGGCACTCTGATGCTTTTAGTAATAGGAACCATTATTCCCTTTATAATTGAATACAGCAATCCAATTCAAAGCAACTACAGTTTTACAGAGAAACTGCTGATCAATTTTTTCCAGAGTGTATCAACTAGAACAGCAGGCTTCAATACTATAGACATAGGAGCGCTACATATATCCAGTTTATTCTTATACATGTTATTGATGTTTATCGGTGCCAATCCAGCGGGCACTGCTGGTGGTATCAAAATCCCCACAGTAGCAGTTCTGTACGGTTATCTAAAAGATTGGTTTGCTGCACCCAGGCAACCAGTTATGTTGTTGGGGAGAAGTATCAGCAAGTTTGCTGTTTCACACGCAATCCGGCTCCTTTTCTTCAGTATTATATTTGTGGGGTTCGTGACTTTCCTGATAAGTGCTATCGAGAGCGGTTATTTGATTACGCCTGACTCATTATTCAATTTTCAGAAGGTCTTATTCGAGACTGTCTCTGCATTTGGAACAGTTGGGCTGAGTATGGGTTTTCGTGACGGGGTGACTAGTTTCTCAACTATACTGTCAGATCCTTCAAAGATATTGATTATACTGACCATGCTAGTGGGTAGAATAGGTCCACTAGCTATACTTGAAGCTCTTCCCTGGAAGAGGGTTCATGAGAATGCCGATTTGTCGCCTGACTTTGTAAACTCTGATAAGATTCAGATAGGCTAGTTCCACCCAAACTCCATAAACTTAATTCTATTTTTGTAGCAATCAACGCCTTTGCGGATGTAAGAGATGGTATTTCGGGTAGCTGATAGATATCTACCCACTTGAGATCGTCGCATTTATGTGGCTTACAGATCGATTCTTCACCAGTCTGTCCTCTCGCTGTTATCATCAACCTAACGGTGCATATAGAGGGCGAGCTGTTGCAAGCGCTGTTAGTTTTTCATCCCAACTGTCAACATGCTTAAACGTTATAAAAAGGCACTCAGATTTGATTTGAGATGTAATAAAAACAACAAGTTGGTATATATTGATTATATTTTGGTACGCTTCATATGCAACTTATAACTATTTAATCGAGAAAAATGGTCTCCGATCTAGTGTTTCTAGGCAAAAAACAATAGTGATGTATCCTATTGAACAGCGTTGTTAAGTGTAGCGTCTTGCTAAAAATAATATCAAAGTATTATCTAGTAAGTTAAAACCCGGGCCCGGGAAAAGCTATATATAAATTTTCAAGTTAAACAAATGATAGAGTTCTTTCTATGGATAATTTTGGGTGCGTTAGCTGGTTGGATTGCAGGGTTACTTATGAAAAGTTCGCAAGGGCTAGTTATAAACATAATTCTAGGTATAATCGGGGCTTTTGTTGGAGGATTTCTGATGACTCAGTTTGGGCAGTCAGGAGTTACGGGATTTAATTTCTATAGTCTGTTTGTAGCAGTTTTAGGAGCAGTCATTTTGATAGGAATCGGTAAGTTATTTAATAAATAAATTTTTAGACAAACATAAACATGAAGAACAATAATAAAGGTATTAATCCAGTAGTTGCTGCAGTCGCTGCAGGCGCTGCAGGCGCAGTAGTTGCTACAGGTGTAGTAGGTGCGATTTTAATGAGCGATAAAGATAATCAAAAGAAAGTAAAAGATGCTATGAATGATGTCAAAGGCAAGGCTCAGGAAATCAAAGGCAAAGTAGAAGAAAAGGCTGGTCAAGTCGGTGCCAAGGTTGAGAAGGTGATGGACGCCGTCAAAGAGCCAATGGCCAAGTAGTAGAGCTTTTTAAGGCCGCTAGTTTACGCTAGGTAAATTCGAAATAGATGCACGGGATTTAAAACCCCGTGCGTCTATTTGTTTGAGGCGCGAACTATAAGTTCCTCGTGAAATCCAGCGATTGCTTAAGAAGATCCCACCGTTTGTGTTTAGAATTATATTTTATAGAATCTAACCCAATATGAAGTTGATAACATAACATTCTTTCATCGATGTATTCTGTATTTGTTGAACTAAGTTTATATTGCTCAATAGCTCTATCTAAGAATCCTGAAGTTTTTATTTGGGGATACCACAGAGTGTTAAAAGCAAACCAAGCAAGTTCATATAATGAATCTCCATAGACTGAACATTGCCAGTCAATTACAGCAGCAATTTCAGCTTCACTTACAAGCAGATTTTTATTTAACAGGTCAGCATGAATAAGTTCTCTGACATTAGGAGTAAACTTGATAAGTAGTTTAAACTTTTTAAGTAATTCCTCGAAGATTGAAGCATCTGACGAGGAACTTTCTAAATTCTGCCACCAATCTTCCTCGTGATAATTATCTGCAACAATTTTATGTAAATAGTCCTGCCAACTACCTATCGGGCCATTACCTTCCTTATTCCATCCGCCGTATCCAATAGTCATTTCTAAGTCAGTGCTTCGAATAGATGCAAGCAATTCGAGTAAGGGCTGCTCTAGTATGCGAATACCCGATTCATCTACCTCTTCAAGTGGCCGTCCTGGTGAGAATTCAGATATGGCGTAAAAGTTATCTCCAAAGCTACCTATTTCATAAATAGTAGGTGTAGGAATATCGTCATTCAATTTGGATACAAACTGATCTTTATCGTATGTCTCTCTTGATTTGCCAACTCTTACAACATATTTTTTGTTATCCGCAATGAAACTATATGCCTGCGACCAACCTCCACCAGCTAGCAGCTGGAGGCTAGAAATTTCCCAATCCAATTCTTCTAATAGGAATTTCTGAACTTGATCGTTACTAATTATTGGTTTCTGCATTTACTGTTTGAGGGTACCAACTATTAGTTATGAAATCTGATGAAATAGAACTCCGCCTCGCTGTCTGAGTTGTTCTCGATCTCGTGCAGGGTATTTGCGGGGAAGATAAATCTATCCCCAACAAAGAATGATTCTACATTCCCATCGGCATCTCTGATAATCCCCTGACCTTTGGTTACTACGCAGATTTCGACGATGTTATCATGCTGATGCATTTCCCATTTAACTCCTGCTGGCAAGTATCCGTAGGTGTGCGCATCGAAGTATTTTGAACTAGTTTCATCTTTACTCACAATCATTTTGCGCGAACCGCTAGCATGTGATGTCCCTTCAACTGGAATTTCTTGTAGGTTTTTCTTGGAGAACATTTTAGTCATTTAAGAAATTAGCTATGAGTACGCTAACTAATTCTATACCTTGATTCTAATAAAGTAGAATAAATTATCTGCCTCACCTTTCGCTTCGAACTTATGTTTCGAATCAGCTGGTATGATGATCACGTCATCAGGCTTGTAAGTCACTACTTCTTCTTCCCAATGAAATTCCCCGGTACCTTGCAAAACTATACCTAACTCATCATAACCTTTATGCACATGCCAATCCCATTTCTGTCCTGGTTTAAGGGTTCCTTTGGTCATGGCATCGATATTATTTGTCACGACATCGTCAATATTGGCAAGAGTTTGGCGTGAATTAGGCAGGTCATGAGTACTTTCGAAAGGGATATTAGAAATATTTTTGATTTGGAATCGTTTCATTTTACTGTTTTGCTATAAAACTTGGAGCGATGGACCGGATTCGAACCGGCGACCTTCTCGTTGGCAACGAGACGTTCTACCAACTGAACTACCATCGCACTCCATTTTTCTAATTGGCTGCCACCATTTTACCCGTTTTGCCTATGCCAGCACAAGAGCAAACGCCCGATTCTTCTACTTCGTTGCTGCAGAAGTGTTTTGAGCTAGTTTACGCTTGTTTAGCATGTAGATCAAAGCGAATCCAGCAGCGAGTATGAGTACCAATACAATCCCCACTAAGAAAATATTCTTCAAGATAATCACTCCGATGTAGGCGACAATCCAGGCGATTACACCCAGCACCAGTGAGAGCGTATTGACTACGCCGTTTATACCTTTGGCAATTCTGTCTCCAAAGATTGGGACTACCTTTAGAAGTCCTAGAGGTAGGCCGAGTATGCCGTTGGCAATCATCATGAAGCCTAAGATCATAGCTGCTGCCGATACCACCCTAAGTAGAGTCGCACTACTGGCATCTTGTTCGGCTAGTTTGACAGCAGTATCTGCGTCGCTCAAAGTAGACACTACGAAAGTGTCACTGCCTTTGGTGAGTCTACCTGAGCTATCGGAGTTGGCTGCCACAATGACGTCTGTGCCAGACTTGATGTACTCATGAACAGTTTCCAAATCTCCAACCTTGGCGCTGCCTCTGCTGGAGGGGGAGCTTGAGGGGAAACTAGCTGGTAGGGCGTCAGCTGCGCCAGTTTTGAACTCGGTGAAACTCTTACTACCTATGATAATCGCGCTATCAATTGATTCCAGCTTAAACTCGCCGACATTACTTTGGGCAAACTGCTTGCCACTATCGACTACGTCCCACTCTAATTCCTCTACCAAATAACAAGGTGTACAATTGCCTTTGTCGTCACACTGCTGTCTCTCAAGTTTTTCGATCACCTTCAAGCTACGTGTATTGCTGGTGCATTCTTCCTTTTCGCTACGAGTGTATCTTCTGGTGGTGAAGGCGCTATAGACGCATTGTGAAGAGGCATCTTTACTGCCTGCAGGGCAAGAAAAATCTTCATCTGATTCAATTTTTCCTGCAATCTTTAAGTAACCCGCCTGTACGCTTTGGCTACTTTGCGCTCTATTATAATCATTGGCTCGGTTTTGGGACTCGGCATTCCAGAGGATAATAGGGGAGAGAATTATAAATATAAATCCTAGTGGAATTAGAGCGAGTTTTCCCATTTTGTAGACAAATAGTTAACTTAAGTTGCTGAGATTATAACAGTCTTAAAACCGTCTGCCCAGAAATAACGAAGTAAGTCTTTTGATCAGCCAAGGGATGCTTTTTTGATCGTTCTCTA
The DNA here is from genome assembly GCA_937876695.1 of uncultured bacterium. Lineage (GTDB taxonomy): Bacteria > Patescibacteriota > Dojkabacteria > CALFHW01 > CALFHW01 > CALFHW01. The sequence continues at coordinate 3,210 of CALFHW010000040.1, read as the reverse complement.
TGGCCGAAATCCTAGCATGGGCATGATTTAACTCTTCTTGCAGAGTAGTAATGGCCTCGGGGTAGTTTTTGTCATAGTTTTGTTTGTGGTTGGCGATGAGCTGCATGAAGTTCTGCTTGTGGTTCTTTTTGATACCATCGACCATACTCACGCCATGTTTGCGGTAGAAAAATAGGGTTTCAGGGATATGAGCTATCTCCCAGCCGGCGTCGATAATTGCTAGCCAGAAATCCCAGTCCTCATAACCTTTACTCATATTCGGGTTGTATCCAAAACCATTGATGTCTTTGACAGATTCATACGCTTCTTTACTAATTAGTGAAGTTGCCAGTAACTGCTGGATTGCAAGTTGCCTGGTCGCTGAAAACTCTTTGAGGCGCCAATGCTGCTCGTAGTCGCCGAAAAGCAAGGCGTCGGTAGTTACAACCCCAACCCGTCTCCCAGCTTGCCTATCAAACTCTGCTAGAGTCTTCTCTAAGTAATCCGGCGCGATTTTATCATCTGCATCTAAGGGTAAAATATAATCTCCTGAACTGGCATTAATGCCAGTATTTCTAGCAGTTGGTAGCCCTTGATTTTTGGTATGAATGAACTGCACCTGAGCGTATTTCTCAGATAACTCCGCCAACTTTTTAATAGTGAATTCATCTGTTGACCCATCATTTACAACTATCACCTCTACATTCTTATGAGTCTGTGACAGGGCGCTGTTAATTGCTTCTTCCACGTACTGGCCGTGGTTATAGCAGGGGATAACTATTGAGACTTTAGCTGTCAGACTACTCTTTTTCATAAGATTATGATACATTATCCAGCAGGAATTGGTATAATATAGTCAGCTTAAAAGACGTTTCTTAAAAAAGCCGTGGTAGCTCAGTTGGTAGAGCACCCGCCTGAAGAGCGGGGTGTCGTCAGTTCAAGTCTGACCCGCGGCACCATTTTAAGCATGATGATAAGTAAGTGAAGGGCAGTTAGCTCAATTGGTAGAGCAATTCGTTTACACCGAATAGGTTACAGGTTCGAGTCCTGTACTGCCCACCATGATAGTCACCACTGAAATCAAAAGCTAAATCTTCTTAATATTTCTGCGGACGAGCAGCACAATCACGAATGCTAAATTGGCAAGCACTAAAGAAGCAGGGTAGAGAGCTGTGGTCCAGGTAAAACTGCCGAGTGCAAACATTGCAAATATGAACTTTATCCCAGATAGTGCATATGTCCAGATATTTTCGGTCTCCGGGTTGTAGAAGCCTTTGCGAAAAGTAGGCGCGAAGGCAGCTGCGTCAACTACTGTGATGATAATAACTGATAACAGAGGATTGCCAGAGAAATACCAAACTGGGATACTCACTAATGCAGAGATAAAAAAGGCCCAGTCTACCTTACTGATGTAGACTCGAGCGGACTTCCCGAGTCCTACTATGGCAAACCCAATACTACATATAGCTGTAATACCAGTGACCCAAGCGCCTCCGCCGCCGCCATCTGCAACTTGTGCAAAGAAAGCAATGCCAGTTAAGACCGCCCAAGTAAACCAACTAAATGCATGAGGTTTAACTTTCCCTTGCAGAATTCCACGAACGTAAAATGCATAGCCAAGTAGTCCAATAGCTACTGCGATGCCGCCTAATATTTGTTGAGTACTGGTTATTTCCATTCTATTAATGTAGCATTTATCAATTGCCTTTAAACTCTCGTGTTTATATCTGCAATCATTTCCTCGAGTTCCTCACCCTCAATGCCGTGTACACGCGCACCTTCTGCTAAAGTTTCGTAGCCAGCTAGGAAGCAGCTAAAACAAAAAAAACCGTATTCCTCGATTAGATAGTCCACTACCAGTGGGTGGTCCTCTATTATGTCAGCTATCATAGTTTGCCCCGTTACCTTGGTATTTGCCATTGGTTTTATTATACTAAAAAAGTGACTAAAGCAATCAAACAAGCACAAAAGCGCAAGCGCAATAGATTTCTGTCTAGCATCGGCGATGTATCAAAGAGTCTAGGACTTAATACTGCTGCGCCCACTCATTCTAAACGCAGCGCCAAGTCGAAGGCAGATACAGCACATTATGGTAAACCTGACGCTGTTTTACTCGTGATCACAATTGGTTTAGTAATCTTCGGACTGTTGATGGTATACAGCGGATCATTCTATGTAGCCAGTAATCAGCTCGACACCATATTTTTCCCTGGTAACCCTTGGCATTATCTAATTATGCAGACTGCTTGGGTTATAGTAGGAAGCGTAATGGCTTATATTGCCTATAGAACTCCGATGAAAATAGTAAGAATGCTAATGCTACCTGCATTTTTTTCTATAATATTGCTGCTGGTGCTCACTCTGCTGCAACCAGGAGATATCAATGGCGCCAAAAGCTGGATCGACATAGGCTTTAACGGAATCAGAATCCAGCCCTCTGAGCTAGCTAAACCAATTTTAGTGGTTTATCTAGCCGCAATTCTAGCTAGGCCTTGGCAAGCCAAGGAAAAATTTGAAGATCAGTTTAAGATGTATATGAGAAAGAGACTTATTCCCTTTATACTCGTCACTGCTCCTATAGTGCTTCTGGTGCTTGCCGGCAAAGATTTCACTACTGCGGGAGTAATCGGAGTAACAGCATTTGCCATTTTCTTCTTCGCCGATAACTCCAAAATTCATAACATATTCATAGGGCTGGTTCCAGCTCTCGGGGTGGTGATGTCGTTGGTGGCAGTTTCTATAGAAGCGTTTAGACAGAGTAGGATAGCTACATACTTGGCCTTTCTCAAAGATGGGGAGATAATTAATCCTCTCAGCACCGGCTACCAACTGAGCCAAATCATGATTGCGGTAGGCAGTGGAGGACTTACTGGGTATGGGTTTGGACAATCTAAACAGAAATATTTCTACCTCCAAGAGACCGCCTTCAGTGATACTATCTTCGCCGTGGCTGCAGAAGAGTTCGGACTCTTAGGTGGTTTGATATTATTGGTAGCATTAATTCTATTTCTGTCTAGAGGTTTTAAAATTGCCAGAAAACTAGACAATAAATTCGAGGCCCTTTTATGTTTAGGAATCGTCATTTGGCTATCAGTGCAAAGCTTTATTCACCTCGGAGTAAATGTAGGCCTGTTACCGTTAACCGGATTAACTTTACCACTAGTCAGTTATGGGGGTAGTTCTTTGTTGGGTGTACTAGTTTCAATCGGGCTATTGCTAAATATCAGTAGG
>CALFHW010000039.1 GCA_937876695.1 uncultured bacterium | reverse complement strand
TATCTGCATAAGCTAGTATTCTATAGTATATACCTACGATTTAGCAAGATGTTTTGTTAGATAATGCACGATTTGAGAGAGCAATTCCGCTTTGAGAAAACCCTCGGCTGCTACTTCAATTAATTCATCTGTTTGATTGTTGGCGGTAGCTCTTCCTCTCATGATTGCTCGCAGGTTCTCTAGTGAAAGCTTGCTATTAAACTTAGCCACAGCAAACTTCTCTGCAAGCAGGCTGGCTAGCTGCTCCGAACTCAGTGTGTATAGAGAGTTAATTACCACACCAATGTTGACCAGTTTATCTGGTGTGCTTATTGCTAACTCGAGCAGTTCAGATGGACTCTGGATATGGCCGGCTATACTGTTAGCAAGGGCTATCTGTTGGTTTAGGAGCGCCTGCCTGGCATCATCGAAAATCGCTGTCTCAAATGGCTGCTGACTATCGTCATCTGTATCTGCTCGCAGCTGCTCTTCCACCGCCCCACTTATCTGCAAAAAATAATCTAAGCGCCCTGCTAGATCATCTTTCCCAGGTAAATCAATTCCATAGACTTGGCTAAACCATTTGCTAGGATCTCTATAGCCATCACGAATCGAAATGAGACTTGCCAAATAAAGCACTTTTTTCATTGCGATGCTGTGGCCAATATGAGCTAGGACTGGTGTGGCATCTGCCGAGGTTGATTCAATTCTGAAATGTGCGGTCACATCCTCTAAACCTAGACTGCCCTTTTTATAGTCTATAAATTTTGCAAAGCTAACTGCCGTTCTCACCCTCAGCGCAGAGTGCATATTGGGCATTGCAACCTTATGCCCCTCCCTTGCCACGTAGTTACTCATAAACCAGGCCCTATCTAGTGTTTGGGTATCACCTCGTGTAATCGCATCTATTATATTCTGCTTAAACCTATTGGGGTCACCGAAGTTGTCCGCTTGCGGCGGATAAGTTGTGGCCATTGCTTTGGATGTGATATCTCTTGCCGAACGATAGATGCTAGCTGGGCCGTAGACATTTTCATCGCTGCCTGCGAGGTCTATTCCTCCCGTAATAGTGCCGCTTCTGGTTGGTGCGTCCACAATGTCACCAAATTCTGTTAGGAGCTGGCCATAACTACTGACTATCTCCAGTGGCAACTGCAAACTGCCCTCTTGAGGCCTTGCCTGAAAGCTGACATGTCCTGCACACGTTCCTACAATAGAGGCGGTGTTACTATACTTGACGTGGTTATCCAGGTAAGCACCCAGACTTTCATATCCCAGCACGTTAGCTAGCTTATTTAGCTTCATAGCCACCGCTGGTTCGGACGCAATGAGCTCTCTGCCCAAAGCGATGTATTTATCTAGAAACACTGATGCCATGAATTTCACATAGTCGATAGGATTTATTTTCTCTTCGTCGCCAACCACTGAGACAATGTTTCTCCCGAGTACATTGATCACTGAGCCGACACTCTCAGCATTCTGGCAAATTTGTTCTAAATACCACTTTACTTCGCCAACTATCTCTGCTGTTGTAACATGTGGATCAAACGCTGTTTCTCTCTGAATGCGCAGGTGTTCATCGAGTTTTTCAGACAGAAAACTGCTTTCGGGTCGTGATAATTCACTCTCTAACTGCCCGAGCACATAGAATTCCAGCTCTAGACCAGCTTTAATTCCCCCATCAGCGAGGATTCTCTGAATCTCGCCGCCTGCATGCGCCATTATTCGCTCATCGACCTCTGATTTGTCGGCATAATTCGGCAGTTCGACGACCTGAATGGCATTTAATGGGATATTTTCTGTCCCTGTGGTACTAGGGTCTTTCCCTGCTAGCCAAAACGGCCCGGGTACACTTACCAGAAAGGTCGAATCTTTCGTCTGAATCTCAAATACAGTGCCTCCATGGCCGGGTTCGCTTTCTTGAGGTGAGTGCGTATTAAAATTTACCCCATCTTCAGCATTGTAAAGCTCTCTCAGAGAACACTCGAGGTTAACTAAGCTAGTGTATTCACCGTTTCCCGCGGATTTGTGAGTTTCTTTAAGTGGATGTTCTGTTCTAATTAATTGGGTTCCTAAAATCGACATTGTCTGATCAAAGTAAGATTAGTTAAAGGGTATAAAAAAGCTCCCGTCTGGGAGCGAGGTGGTTTGCAAAACAACAGACCCTATCTCCCTAGCGGAAGCATAGACATCATCATGTTGTTAGTTATGTGTGAAAACATTGGGAGTATGTTACCAATATGTCGCTAGGATTGCAAGCGACTCCTAGTCCAGGCTAATATGTTTGGTTCAACTTCTTCTGGTTTTTCGCTGGGGTAGAGTTCAGACCGAAGTCCCGACAGGACTTTCTTCTTCATCTCTTTTGTGAGATCCTGCAAACTGGAATTGTACTTCTCTGAAGCATAGTCATTTATGCAGTCTATGATTGTAGGCAGTACTAAGCCGAAGCTATCTCTGTCATAACCCGCTTCAAGTAGGTTAAGCATCATTTGCTTTGCGGTGATAGTATGTATGAATATGCTTGTATCAAAGTTGAGCTCTGTTGTTAGCTTTGTAAATGCATGCCAGTCATCAATCTCAAATGCACCATCACCCCTGTGAAGGCCTTCCATACCTCTGTCTGCTAAGAAACCTCTTTGAGTGCCATCGCTAAGCCAATTTTCGAATCTCTTTATGTCCCCGCCGCATAATCCTGCAAATGTGTTGGGGTACTTAGCAGCTAATGCGATAACGTTTGGATTTATTTCTCCTGCATGCATATTCAAAAAAGTGTTTGACAATAAATTGATATTGAGATATTATATCCCCATGTCTTTACATAACGCAACAATTATTAACCTCATTCTCATGGTAACCAGTTACCGCGGGTGGGTTGTTGCTATCTAGATTAAGACAAAAATCTCAAAAACCAAGACCTCCCGCAAGGGAGGTCTTTTTTATTTGTATCTAAAGGAATTGTAAGAAT
>CALFHW010000038.1 GCA_937876695.1 uncultured bacterium | reverse complement strand
GCTAGTATATATTATGGGGGATTTATTGGCCTCAAAATTTGCGTATATTAAGCTGTCGGCGAATCTGTTTGTGGCGCTGGCTGTATTGTTGTCTCTGGGAGCTTTTACTAGTCAGGTAGAGGCAGCGACTTCTCGAGATATAATTGATTTTCAAGGTAAGATTGTAAGCAAAACGACAGGCGCTAACCTGGCAACTGGTTCGCCAACGTGTGTGATAGCTGGCGCTGCCAATGATACTTGCGATTTTAGAGTCGGCATATATACTGCTGCCAGTGGGGGGACGCTATTGTGGAGAGAGGACCATGTGAATGTGGAGATTGGGGAGTACAACGGAGTATTCAATTTGCGTCTCAACAGTATATGTAATAGCTGGGAAGCACTTACGACGGCACCTACTGGCTGTACTGCCTCACATACTGCCTCAGGACTATACTGGAACACTGTCACAGACGTATATGTGCAGGTCGATTTCGCTCCCGCAGGTACAGGTTCCTACACAGAGGTTTTCACTAGAACCGTTCTAAATAGTGCGCCGCTTGCACAGTACGCCATGGATTCTGAGACTTTAGATGGAATAGGCTCAAATGGCTTCGTGCAGATTCAACCACCAGGAGGGCAGGATGTAAATGCAACTACCTCAGACGCCCTCATCTTTTTAAACGAGATAGGTACAGCGACGCCAAATCTATTGCAGTTGCAGGTAGGTGGCAACGATAGATTTGTAGTTACGAATGCTGGTCTAGTAGAGATAGGAGACTACAGTAGCAGCGCTTGGCTAGCTCTAGGAGCTTCAACAGCAGGCAGAAGCCAGATCAACTTCCAGAGCGGGGTAGACCCAAGCGCTCCAAATACAGGGGACTTTTGGTGGAATGGCACAGCCTTAAACTTCTATGACGGTAGCTCTACCAAAAATCTCCTGGCGGGGAGTAAGTTCACAGACGCTGGTACAGTGACATATCTGACAGCTACTACAGATGATTTTGCAGTAGGGGGTTCTACTCTGGCAGCCTCGATCTTCTCGGTAGACGTCTCAGCAGGAGATATCTTCCTAGGTAGCGCTGGCAGCGTAGATCCTAGTCTAGTGTTCGAGAACAGCTCTAGTCAAATAGCTAACCTAGACTTCACAAGCACTGGTAACTTCAACCTTACTAATGCCGGCCTCAACGTCCGCCTAGGCATAAACAAGGCAGTCCCTACAGAGGAGTTAGATGTAGTAGGAGATATTCAGCTGACTGGAGATCTGCTCACCGACAGCGCTAGCTCAGATATCGGTACAGTCAGTGATCCCTTCGCCAATGTCTACACAGTAGGCCTGTTAGCTCAAGGAGCAGCTACATTCGAAGACGTGATCAATGTAGAGGGCAACATCTTAGCAGCTGCTCCTACTCTGGCTACTGG
>CALFHW010000037.1 GCA_937876695.1 uncultured bacterium | reverse complement strand
CATTTCGGGGAGTACGAGCTATTTCCCAGTTTGATTAGCCTTTCACCCCTACCCACAGCTCATCCGGAAGCTTTTCAACGCTTATCGGTTCGGACCTCCATTGGCGGTTAAACCAACTTCATCCTGGCCATGGGTAGATCACAAGGTTTCGCGTCTACCTCTACTGACTATACGCCCTATTCAGACTCGCTTTCGCTTCGGTTAACGCCCCTGAAGGGCTTAACCTTGCCAGTAAAGTGTAACTCGTAGGCTCATTATGCAAAAGGCACGCTGTCACCCCACGTAAGGGCTCCAACCGCTTGTAAGCGCATGGTTTCAGGTTCTATTTCACTCCGCTGTTTGCGGTTCTTTTCACCTTTCCTTCACAGTACTAGTTCACTATCGGTGTCTTAGGAGTATTTAGCCTTACCAGATGGTGCTGGCAGATTCCTACAGGGCGTCTCCGACCCCGCAGTACTCAGGATACTACTAGGTATAAAAGTTATGTCGTGTACGGGATTATCACCCTCTGTGATTGGCCTTTCCAAACCTATTCCACTATAACTCTTAAGTCCACATTGTAGTCCTACAACCCCACAGTAACCGTAATTACTATGGTTTGGGCTCTTGCGCGTTCGCTCGCCACTACTTGCGCAATCATTAAATTATTTTCTTCTCCTGCTCCTACTTAGATGTTTCAGTTCAGAGCGTTTGCTTCTATTGCTAGATATATAGGGTTGCCCCATTCGGAAATCTTGGGATATAATGTGTATTTGCCACTCCCCCAAGCTTATCGCAGCTTATCACGTCCTTCTTCGCCTCTAAGACCCAAGGCATCCTCCATGCGCCCTTAATTACTTTCTGTTTGTTATCAGTTTCCTGATAAGCAAGGTACACAGCTTTTGCTCTGTTGTACCAAAGTCATTTTTTTTTAAGTGGTTGATGTTCCACTTCTTACAATTAATAGATTTTCATCTATCTGTTGTTAAATTTAAGTAAACCTTTACAGTTTAATTAAATCTCGTGTCTTTTTTTCAATATGTCAATGAACGTTTTCTTTATCTCTAAAGAATTGGTGGAGAATATCGGACCTGCCTTTCGGCAGACAGGGTCGAACCCTAGTCGTTTATTATTCCATCCTTTGGTGGAGAATATCGGAGTCGAACCGATGACCTCCTGCGTGCAAGGCAGGCGCTCTA
>CALFHW010000036.1 GCA_937876695.1 uncultured bacterium | reverse complement strand
GTCATTACGCCATTCGTGCAGGTCGGAACTTACCCGACAAGGAATTTCGCTACCTTAGGACGATTATAGTTATCGCCGGCGTTCATCAGCGCTTCAGATCAAGGCTTGCACCTCTCCCCTTAACGTTCTGACACTGGCCAGGCGTCAGCCCCTATACCTCATTTTACAATTTGAGCAGGGACCTGTGTTTTTGGTAAACAGTTGCATGGGGTCTTTGGTTGCACCCCGCCGGAGGCGGGGAGGTCTTATTGCGAACTTACGACCGCTGTTTTGCCGAGTTCCTAAACGAGGGTTCTCTCGTACACCTTAGGCTTCTCGCCTCACCCACCTGTGTCGGTTTACGGTACGGATGCCTATGCATTTAGCTCCTAGAAGCTTTTCTTGGTTGCTACTCCCCTTATATTGACCTTGGCCTAAACCTTAGTCTCTTCGCACGGCACAGATTATACCTTTTCGGATTTTCCTGAAAAGAACCTGCTCCGCGAAAACGTCATATCCATACGGACGCATAAAGCTTATAACAACGTCACTCCATCGGAATACATAGACAGGGCAGGAATATTAACCTGCATTCCATCGACTACGCCTTTCGGCCTCGCCTTAGGACCGCCTAACCCTGGGTTGACAAACATTGCCCAGGAAACCTTGGATTTTCGGTGGATTGGATTCTCACCAATCTTTTTGCTACTTATACCAACATTCTCACTTCCATACGCTCCACGATCGCTTACGCTCTCACTTCACTGCGAATGGAATGCTACCCTACCGCTGTCCCGCACAAGGCGGGACAACCCACGTCTTCGGTATCATGTTTAGCCCCGTTACATTTTCGGCGCAAAGTGACTTGACCAGTGAGCTATTACGCTATCTTTAAAGGATGGCTGCTTCTAAGCCAACCTCCTGGTTGTATAAGTCACGATACCACCTTTTACACTTAACATGAATTTAGGGACCTTAGACGGTGATCAAGGGCTGTTTCCCTTTTGACTGATGGAGCTTAGCCCCCATAGTCTGACTCCTCGACTTAGCACAATGGCATTCGGAGTTTGGTTGGAAAAGGTAAGGTTTCCCACCCTTTTCCATTCAGTGCTCTACCACCACTGTGGAACGTCGAAGGCTAGCCCAAAAGCTATTTCGGGTAGAACCAGCTATCTCCGAGTTCGATTGGAATTTCTCCCCTAATCACAGCTCATCCCCTAGTGTTGCACGGCTAGTGGGTTCGGACCTCCTCCAGCTGTTACGCTGGACTCATCCTGGCCATGATTAGCTCACCCGGTTTCGGGTCGTATGCATACTGCTAGTCATAAAAGAATACCGCTTCTAAAAAATTAGAAGCAATATTCAAATATGACATAGGCCACGTTAAGCCTCGCTTTCACTACACCTTCCCCACGTATGGGTTAAATTTTGCAGCATACAATACACTCGTTGGTTCATTCTTCAATAGGAACGCCGTCATCCCGTAAAAGCTTACGCTCTACGGGACTCCGACTCTTTGTAAGCGCATGGTTTCAGATACTATTTCATTCCCCTCACCGGGGTGCTTTTCACCTTTCCCTCACGGTACTAGTTCACTATCGATCATTAAAGATATTTAGTCTTAGCACATAGTCGTGCTGGATTCCCACGAGATTGCACGTGTCTCGTGGTACTTGAGAACAATTTACTGCTGGATAAATAATTTCACATACAAGGCTATCACTCACTATGGCCGATTTTTCCAAATCGTTCTGTTATTATTTATACATCACAGCGTGGGCTAGTATGTCCCACTAAAACCGTCTCGCAAACCCGCACCAGCAACGGCATACTCCTTGCTAGGTATCAATTACTTCATCGGATTTCTCCTTTGTCGTAAGCAATACCACCACTGGTACGGTTTAGACTCCTCCCCGTTCGTTCGCCACTACTAAGGGAATCGAAATTCGATATATATAACCAACCGCTAAAATTAACGATCAGTTAATACATCGAATGTTGTTTCTTTCTTTTCCTCTGGGTACTTAGATGTTTCAGTTCCCCAGGTACGCGTCTTATAACTATGTATTCATTATAAGATAATCCCGTCGCGCGGGATTGGGTTTCCCCATTCGGATATCTCCGGATCAAAGGTTGCTTGCCACCTCCCCGAAGCTTTTCGCAGGCTGCCACGTCCTTCATCGCTCTTTAATGTCAAGGCATTCACCAAGCGCTCTTATTGCAATCACCAAAGTATTTAATTTGACAGATGTTTTTCGGTGTTTAATTAACTCTTAATTAGACTCTTAAAAATTGCTTTAAAAAAATTTTTGCTAATCTTACTTACTTCTTCAGTTGTCAACGTTCTTGATTACTCGATATTTTTTAACAAAAAAACCGCGTAGTTTGCGGTATACACAACCAGCACCAATTGTGCGTTGCATCACCGCATTTTTTTGGTATCTGTTAAGATAATCTTTTTTGTAATCATTTAATATTTTAATGCTATATTATGGTTGAATTGAATAAATCCAAAACAACCATAAACAGCGTGGGTAGTATATAGAAAGTATATTAAGCTGTCAAGAGTTATTGATCGCCCCCAGATTTCAACGATTATTAGCCTTAATAACAAAATTAGGGTACAAAATTTTTTATAATATTT
>CALFHW010000035.1 GCA_937876695.1 uncultured bacterium | reverse complement strand
TGTCATCGTGGCGGAGGCCACGACCTCATTTTCTTCTTAACTTAATGACATTGGGCTTTCGCCACGATGACAATCAGTTATTAAAGATTGAGGAGATTCCGGTTCGTAGACCGGAATCGGATTGCAATAATGCCTGCCAGAAATTGCAATTTTTTTCTCTTTAAAATTAAGCAGTACCGCTCACTCAAATTCCGGCCTCCGGGCCGGAATCTCCCTTTTCAGCCCCAAACTAATGTCATGGCGGGACTGACCCGCCACTTCCACAATTTGCTGCGTCTTTGCGTCTTTGCGAGCAATAAATTATGCGGTCTTTTTGTTGTGTATCCTATTGTCATCCGATAGCCTGTCCGGATGTGGTTTTGAAAGAATAATAGACAATGAAGCAGGATTTTGTCCCCCTTTGGTCCAAAGGACTCCTTCGGAGAGGGGGCACGAAAGCCCTGAGCGCAGGCAGGGGGAGGAAATTATTCAATACCTCCCCCTCCCCCCTCCAGAGGAGGATAAGCAAAGTGCCCAGGTATTGTGCTCGAAAGGTAGGATTGTTACCCGATATCGGATCTGGCGAACGCCTTGTCATCCGATAGCTATCGGATCTGGCGAAAGCCAGAAACAAAAAAACCCTCGACAGTTTCCTGCGAGGGTTCGTTTAATCCCGATAACTTCCCGATAGCTATCGGGATGGGCACCGACCCTGGATAAACTTAGGAAACAAAAAAGCCCCAATCTTACGAAAGGGGCTTTGTTTAAAATTGGGCACCGACCTACTCTCCCACCTGTTACGGCAGTACCATTGGCTCTGGCGGGCTTAACTTCTCTGTTCGGAATGGGAAGAGGTGGACACCGCCGATATAGGCACCTAAAGACTTTGCTGGTTGTTAGTTGTTGGTTGCTGGTTGTTAGGCCAAGCAAACCACCAGACTAATACCTGGCTGCTTAATTGTGTCGTTCATCTGTTTGTCGCAGGAAAGATCCAACAACGAACAACCAACAACTGACAACTAAGCCAATATCTTAACATACCGGAAAAAAGTACTTGAATAAGAAAACAACAGCATTATTAGCTACTACATCGTAGTAGTCTATCTGCCTTGTGTTCCATAAATGGAGCACGAAGAAAGCTTCGGGTAATTAGTATTACTCGGCTATGATGTTACCACCTTTACACCTGTAACCTATCAACGTAGTAGTCTTCTACGGCCCTCAATGGAAGTCTCATCTTGTGGCTAGTTTCGCACTTAGATGCTTTCAGCGCTTATCTATTCCAAACGTAGCTACTCTGCAGTACAGCTGGCGCCATAACAGATTCACTAGCGGTTTGTCCATCCCGGTCCTCTCGTACTAAGGACAGCCCCACTCAAACTTCCAACGCCCACAACAGATAGGGACCGAACTGTCTCGCGACGTTCTGAACCCAGCTCGCGTGCCACTTTAATCGGCGAACAGCCGAACCCTTGGGACCTTCTCCAGCCCCAGGATGTGACGAGCCGACATCGAGGTGCCAAACCTCCCCGTCGATATGAGCTCTTGGGGGAGATCAGCCTGTTATCCCCAGCGTACCTTTTATCCTTTGAGCGACGGCCCTTCCATGCAGAACCGCCGGATCACTATATCCGTCTTTCGACCCAGATCGACTTGTAGGTCTCACTGTCAAGCAAGCTTATGCTATTGCACTCCACGTACGGTTACCAAGCGTACTGAGCTTACCTTTGAAAGCCTCCGTTACTCTTTTGGAGGCGACCACCCCAGTCAAACTACCCACCACGCAGTGTCCTTCCCTTAGGAAGTTAGGCTCCAAGTAAACAAAGGGTGGTATTTCAACGTCGGCTCCACCGACACTAGCGTGCCGGCTTCAAAGCCTCCCACCTATCCTACACATTGTTTACTCAAAGTCAATACGAAGTTATAGTAAAGGTTCACAGGGTCTTTTCGTCCCATTGCGGGTAATCGGCATCTTCACCGATACTACAATTTCACCGAGCTCGTGGCTGAGACAGTGCCCAGATCGTTACACCATTCGTGCAGGTCGGAACTTACCCGACAAGGAATTTCGCTACCTTAGGACCGTTATAGTTACGGCCGCCGTTTACTGGGGCTTCGATTCAATGCTTCGCCTTGCGACTAACATCCCCTCTTAACCTTCCAGCACCGGGCAGGTGTCAGGCCTTATACCTCATCTTTCGATTTTGCAAAGCCATGTGTTTTTGTTAAACAGTCGCCTGGGCCTTTTCACTGCGGCCAATGTTGCCATTGGCGCCCCTTCTCCCGAAGTTACAGGGCTATTTTGCCGAGTTCCTTAGCCATGATTCACTCGAGCACCTTAGGATTCTCTCCTCGACTACCTGTGTCGGTTTACGGTACGGGTTTTTATAACCTGAAGCTTAGCGGGTTTTCTTGGAAGTCTGTTTACCTGCTCTATCTACGCCCCCGAAGGTTTGCAGTACTATTGGGTTTCAGCTAGACCGGCGGATTTGCCTACCAGTCCAATACCTACGCCTTTTAACGATCTATTCCGTCAGATCGCGGCAGTGTCACTACTCCGTCACCACATCGCAGTTATAAAAAGTATGGGAATATTAACCCATTGTCCATCGGCTTCCCCCTTCGGGTACACCTTAGGCCCCGACTAACCCTGATCCGATTAGCGTTGATCAGGAAACCTTAGTCTTTCGGTGGGCGGGTTTCTCTCCCGCCTTATCGTTACTTATGCCTACATTTGCTTTTCTAACCGCTCCACCACCGCTGACGCGTATAGCTTCACTGCTGTTAGAATGCTCCCCTACCGTCATTGCTGACCCATAGCTTCGGTGATACACTTAATGCCCGTTTATTATCCATGCCCGATCGCTCGACTAGTGAGCTGTTACGCACTCTTTAAATGAATGGCTGCTTCCAAGCCAACATCCTAGCTGTCTGTGCAATCGGACCTCGTTAGTTCAACTTAGCGTACACTTGGGGACCTTAGCTGATGGTCTGGGTTCTTTCCCTCTCGGCGCGTGACCTTAGCACCCCGCGCCTCACTGCCGGCCATATTTCATTAGCATTCGGAGTTTATCTGGATTTGGTAGGATTTGACTCCCCCGCACCCAATTAGTAGCTCTACCTCTATGAAACTTAATGCCGACGCTGTTCCTAAAAACATTTCGGGGAGTACGAGCTATTTCCCAGTTTGATTAGCCTTTCACCCCTACCCA
>CALFHW010000034.1 GCA_937876695.1 uncultured bacterium | reverse complement strand
TTCCGATCAAATGCCTGGCAGTCCTGACAGTTGATATCCGCCGTTGTCCCCAGCTGATGCTCGGAGTGACCGGGTTTTGCAGAATAGCGGTTGGCAGCTAGCTCCGCTTCTGCCCTACTTTTACCTCTATTTAGCTCGCCCTGTACCCAATAATTGTATGTTGAAAGCTGCTGTGAATAGCTTCGGTATGATGAGTTTACTTTAGGTTTGAGACCTTTTGTATTGGCTAGGGCAAATAGCTGCTTTAATGCTTCTAAAGTCTGTGAAGTCAGGCTGCCGCCGCCAGCCAGTCCCGTAGGTATCACTTTAGGTACATAGCTAGATGGCAAGGCGTGGGTCTTATCGACATAATACAAAGTACAATCGCTACAAGTAGCTATCACCACTTGGGCGCTGCTGCCTGCAGGTAGCGAGCGATTCTTGGCTAGTGCAGGGGAGACTAAGTTGATTTCCTCCTTAATAGGCTCTGATATGGCTGGCTCGATCTTTAGTTGGCCCTCACCTTCTCTATCTGGCAGGACCTTATGTTGACTCTGAAGTTGCCCAGCTAAAGACTGCTGCGACTGCTCGGCTTGAAATTTGCTTAACCCAAGTCCGCCTAGAAGACCTATTTCCAGTCCAATTATCACAGCTGCCCCTATTTGTATAAACCGAATTATTTTTCCTCGCATAGCCCAATTCTACCTTATTTTCGGACTCAAGCCATCACCACATCTTGGGAGACGCGTTATCAATCAGAATATGATGCATCTGGCTCGGTATATATGGATAGCCATCAGGATCATTGCCCCAGACTTGCAAGTAATATTTGCCACTTGCCAAAAATTTCCCTGCTGAATCGCGTCCTGTAAATATGAGACTTTCCTGCTCAAAAAGCTTGGTAAATTTGTTGTTGTATACTCTAAGCTTAAATCCTGGCTGGCCAACCCCGCTGACATTGGCACTATCAAATTTCCTGTCACGATTCTGAGGTGAGATTTTACGATAATTTAAACTAGTAACATCGATACTTTTTAACTCGGGATTATGCACCGCGCTTACCCAGGAGCTTGCTGAGGAATTACCATAGTCGTCAGTGCCAGTGAATCTATAAAAATACTTTTGCTGTGCCTCGTATGGCTCAGTAAACTTCAGCTCAATTTGAGTAGCCGTGAACTCCCGTTTTAACAACTGTTGTTGGCAACTATCCTGACCTAGGAACTCACTTGGCAGCATTCCCACGCACATCTCGAGCTGAAAACTCTTGACTACTTCATTGTCTGCCAGCATGAATTTGATGCCACTGCGGCTGCTGAACTCATCTTGATATAGCACCTCAGGGGCTGTGGGTCTAGTAACCCCGACATCGAAACTACCTATATCTATCGAAATCTTTTCCCCACCATCATCAATTACAATTTTCAGATTGTGCTCGCCATTGGGAAGAGTTAACGATAAGTCGCCTTCAGCAAATGATTGCCAATCGCCTGCGAGAAACTCTGTCTCAACCCTAAATCTAGAGTTCGAGTCGGGGTCATTATATTTGTATGCTACATTGAGTAAGCACCCTAGCGACTCTTGGCAGCTGACATAGTCATCCCGTGAGGCTATACCTAGCTTGCGTAGTTTTGTCGTGGAATGCAATTCCATCTGGCCCAATATATTGGTCAGATAAGTCACTTCCAATCTTGGACGGTACTGCTCCGGACACACTTCGTCAAAGATAGTCCCGGAACATGCTGCTATCCCTGCCCTGGCACGCGCACTAACCTCGATCAATTCAAGCGCCAGATTGCTGCCAGGCTGCAGATGTTGTTTAGCAATATTGAACTCTAGTGGCGTATAGTCATAATTACCAACTGCAGCAGTAGCGTTTGCCAATACTTTATTTCCCTTGTACAAACTTAGTTGAGATGTAGTTGTGCCTCCATGCGCATACTTATACAAAACTAATTTAGCACTAGCTATTCTCAAATCTGGCAGCTCAAAACTCAAAAATGTCTTCGAGCCATAGAAATACGCTGAATTGGTGGTGTCGTAGAAATTACCAATGGCCAGAAACCTTCTATGCCCCTGATTCGTCGCGGGCGAAGTAAAATAACTGGTGACTGGGTTCAAAACCACATTCCCCGTCACGATTGGTTGCAACTCGCTGGCCCGCGTAA
>CALFHW010000033.1 GCA_937876695.1 uncultured bacterium | reverse complement strand
TAAAGGCATCCTCAGTTCGGATTGGAGTCTGAAACTCGACTCCATGAAGTTGGAATTGCTAGTAATCGTGGATCAGCACGCCACGGTGAATACGTTCCCGGGCCTTGTACACACCGCCCGTCAAGCCATGGAAGCCGGGGGTACCCAAAGATAGTGACCTAACCGCAAGGAGGGAGCTATTTAAGGTAAAACTGGTGACTGGGGCTAAGTCGTAACAAGGTAGCCGTACCGGAAGGTGCGGCTGGATCACCTCCTTTCTAAGAGTAATCTTAAGCTATGAGATTACTGGTTTCTCACTCTTTTAATATTTTTGTTCTTTTTATTCTGATGCTCAGGCTAAATTATCATTTTCATAATTGAAGATGATTTTTTATTGTCTAAGATATTTATTTGGGCCTGTAGCTCAGATGGTTAGAGCGCACGCCTGATAAGCGTGAGGTCAGTAGTTCAACTCTACTCAGGCCCACTTGGGTTGTGTGCAAGTAGATCTTAAACCTAATCCCAATTACCCTAAGAAGTTTTTGGGGCTATAGCTCAATTGGGAGAGCGCCGCCCTTGCAAGGCGGAGGTTATCGGTTCGATCCCGATTAGCTCCACATTTTTTTATGTTCTTTGAAAATTTGAAAGAGTAAAAACAATGATTCTTTGAATCAACGTTTTACTGAGCCTGAAAATAAATGATAGATAATGTATTATTTTTTAAGAGAATACAAATCTATCTGTGTATAAAAATTTTGGATAAGTTACTAAGGGCATATGGCGGATGCCTTGGTACGAGAAGCCGATGAAGGACGCGACTACCTGCGAAATGCTACGGATAGGTGGAAATAACCTAAGACCCGTAGATCTCCGAATGGGGCAACCCGTCTCGAGTAATGTTGAGATATCCACAACTGAATAAATAGGTTGTGTGAAGGCAACCCAGGGAACTGAAACATCTAAGTACCTGGTGGAAAAGAAAACAATAGTTATTTCCTTAGTAGTGGCGAGCGAAAAGGAAACAGTCTAAACCATTTAACGTGTTAAAGGAAGCAACCGTTGCGTTATTGGTGTTGTGGGAATTGATCTGACTGAATTGCTAATAAGTCGAAGAGTAAAAAAACATATTACTAGCTGAATGTTCTGGAAAGTTCAACCATAGAAGGTGATAGTCCTTTAAGCGAAAGTTTTATGTCTCTTTGGATCAGCCTCCCAAGTACCACGGAATAAGTGGAAGTCTGTGGGAATCTGCCAGAACCATCTGGTAAGACTAAATACTCTCTCGTAACCGATAGCGCATAGTACCGTGAGGGAAAGGTGAAAAGAACTCCTATTAGGAGAGTGAAATAGTACCTGAAACCATATGCTTACAAGCAGTTGGAGTCTCGATTTATCGGGATGACAGCGTGCCTTTTGGATAATGAGCCTACGAGTTACTCGTCTGTTGTTGGTTAAGTTCTTCAGGAACGTAGCCTTAGCGAAAGCAAGTCCTAACAGGGCGTATAAAATAACAGGCGGTAGACGCGAAACCGGGTGATCTACCCTTGGTCAGGATGAAGTGAGGGTAAAACCTCATGGAGGTCCGAACTAGTGTGGGTTGAAAACCGCTTGGATGAGGTGAGGGTAGGGGTGAAAGGCCAATCAAACTCGGAAATAGCTCGTATTCCTCGAAATAGCTTTAGGGCTAGCCTCGGATAAAAGTGTAACGGAGGTAGAGCACTGATTGGGCTAGGGCCGTCACAACGGTACCAAACCCAGACAAACTCCGAATTCCGTATACATGTTTTCCGGGAGTCAGGCCACGAGGGATAAGCTTCGTGGCCAAAAGGGAAACAACCCAAACCATCAACTAAGGCCCCCAAATGATAGTTAACAGAGAAAGGATGTTGAGTTGCT
>CALFHW010000032.1 GCA_937876695.1 uncultured bacterium | reverse complement strand
TATGAAAGAATCCTCGCCGACAGAGACAAGAAGGTCGTTGTAGTATCGGCATCAAAACGTATCGGTGGTGAGCTGTTCACACTAAAGAAGAGGTTGGGGATCTTTTTGCTAAAAAGAAGCCCCCAAGAACTTTTGCAAGAACGGGGGTAAAGATTGCCTGATTATAACATAGCTATTCGGCTGCGCAACAGCGAAACTCCAAACTTAATAGAGGTTTCAGGATTATTTCATTTTTGCCAGTTATAATCCTCATATGCAACCAATCGTAAACAACTATAAGCACCTATTGGGCGAAATCATTGAACTTATTGAGTCTTCGAGACAGCATGTAGCTAGGGAGATTAATGCGACCTTGACCATGACTTATTGGAGTATTGGGAAGTACTTGATTGAGTTCGAGCAAAAAGGCAACAAAAGAGCTGACTATGGAGTGGGTCTACTTAAGAGACTGTCAGAAGACTTGGGTAGTAGGTTTGGGAAAGGCTTTTCGGTGCAGAATCTAGAAAGAATGAGGCATATTTACACTCTTTTCCAAAAATCCTCAACACTGTTGAGGAAATTGAGTTGGTCACATTTGCTTAGACTTTCGAGTATACGTGATACAAACGAGAGACAATTTTACGCTCTAGAAGCTAGTGAAAACAATTGGTCGGTCAGAGAGCTCGACAGACAAGTTAATTCCTCATTCTATGAGAGGCTCGCCTTAAGTAGGGATAAGAAGACTGTAAAGCGGTTGGCACGAACTGGACAGTTGATTACAAACCCAGTCGATACGCTAAAAGATCCATATATTCTAGAATTTCTAGGGCTGAAAGACTCCGAGAAATACTCTGAGTCTGATCTAGAGAGCGCTATCATCTCAAACCTTCAGATGTTTCTGCTTGAACTAGGGAAAGGCTTTTCTTTCGTGGCTAGGCAGAAACGAATCAGCGTCGATTCTGACCACTTTTTTATTGATCTCGTATTCTACAATAGGCTACTACAGTGTTTTGTTTTGATTGATCTTAAGATTGGAAAGATAACCCATCAAGATCTTGGACAAATGCAAATGTATGTCAATTTTTATGACCGGGAAATCAAAGGGGGTTATGAAAAACCAACGGTTGGGATCATTCTCTGTAAAGAAAATCATGATTTTGTAATCAAATACACCCTGCCAGAGGGGAATAACCAAATATTCGCAAAAGAATACAAACTTTACTTGCCAAAAAAATCAGAACTAAAGCATTTGTTGAACAAGTACACAAATTCAGTCGCTAAAGTTTAATCCCGACTTCAGGATTATTTTAGTCTACCCAAAGTGTCCTATAATATTGACCGGCGGGCGGATTTTTGGTAAAATGTAGTATTGATTTATGTTGAACTGAGCCGTAATCGCGGCACTTTTTATGAAAAATAACTACGACGTTATCACAATTTCACATTTCTTCTACCCTAGAGTTGGGGGATTAGAAGCCATGGCCTATGATTTGGTCAAATACCTCTCCCAGATGGGTAACCGGGTGCTAGCTATCTATGGCGGTCCTGAGAACAAGTCGTACAATTACAGTGATTTTCACAATATTCAACTAAAACTATGGTCGCTATTTGGCGGTACCTACCCTATAGCTGGGCCGAGATTTATCGCCGTACTGATCAAGAAGTTGTGGCAGAACCCTAAAGCCAGCGTGTTTATCCATGACCGCCACTTACTCACGAGTTTAGCGGCCGCGGCTGTATGTAAGTTACTTGGCAGGAAATACACCTTGGTATCTCACACCACCATTTCCAACTATTTCCGCAGCTCGCTGTTGATGCTAATTGGCAATATCTTAGAGAAAACTTTGTTCAAATTTGTAGTTAACTCGGCCTATAAGGTGATTTGCGTGTCGAATACAAATCAAAAATACCTAGTAGAAAACCTAGGACTCGCAAAAAGCAAGAGTAGTGTCATTTACAATGGCTTTAATACCTTGCATATCAGCAAATACAGAGTCCAACCCAAACAAAAAATTGCGGTATTTGCTACCAAATGGATACTAGTCAAAGACCCCGATACCACTGCCTTGGCGTTTATCGACCTGGCGGGCAAGCACCCAGACTGGAAGTTCTATTTCATCGGACAAGGTGAGAGTATTTTACAAAACCTGGAAGGTCAAGAGCTACCTGCTAATCTGCTGGTTGAAAACCGTCTATTTGAGAAAGATGAACTATACGAACTTTTGAGTAGGTCGTACATTTATGTCAATTCCTCGCTAAATGAGGGCCTATCGGTGGGTGTATTGGAAGCTGCTGCCTTAGGCAATAGACTGGTGCTTTCTGACGCTCCTAGTAATTTAGAAGTTGCGGGAAGCCTCCAGCAGCTGTCGTTTAGCTTTGAGCGCGGCGATGTCGCGGGCCTTGTGAAGTCGGTAGATAAGGCTGTGGCCACCTTTGCGTCCTACTCTGCTGGGACCACTCGCATCATTGATAGAGCATACAAATATTTTGCGAGCGAGGTGGTATTTGCCGGCTATGGCAGCCTAGTGAGCAGTCTGCAAGCCGAGAATGCGGTCCAATTGGAAACTAATCTGCCAAAGACTGTTAGGCTCCAACCCGCCGCCTTGTCCAAACTCTAATGCAAAAATTTGCCAAAACGAAACTTCCTGAACTGCTCAAATACATAGCTGTGGGCCTCTTGACCAACCTAGTGGACTTTTTGCTTTACGGCCTACTACTATTACTAACTGGCAACTTCCTCGTCGCCGAAAACCTGAAAATTCCTGTAGTACTTGGACTAAACTATATCGCCCATAGAAAGTTCACCTTTAAGTCGCAAAATCGCAAGCCAGCTGAAATCACTCGCTATTTGCTCGCAAATCTGGTCATCTGGCTATTTGCCAACCTAACTTTGATCGCACTAGTCTGGCTTCTGAGCCAGCTTTTGCCACTGTTAAGCTCTTCATCAAGTGACATCCCTAACCTTGTCGAAATCCTGGCCAAACTAGGACAACTAATTATTGTACCCGCGTTTAGTTATATTCTGTTTAGAGCTTTTGTCTATTCTAAAACTAACTATAAATAGTTAATCCTGCATACTGGGAAAATACTTTTGCATAAGCATGGCAAGTGCAATGTTGTCGTCTTCTTCTAGATCTGGAGTAATATCAATTACCCTGCCATCGTCAGAGATTATGATGGCATGTAGTGCCCCATAAATAGTTGAATTATTGTCCCAGGAACTAGTCCTTACATTACAACTCGTATAGCGCCAACCAGCTTCAGGTTCTAGGTAATTCATTACAACTTCCGCGATTCTAGCCGACTCTTTGCAAGTAACCAAGTGCTTCCCATCTACATTTGCTTTTCTGCACATAAACAATACATCGTATATCCCTCTGATAAATTCATCCGCCGGATCCTTTGTACCTGCCGGAACGGATCTTGCGCCTTTCGGCCCATATCTTTTTTCCAAACTCTGTTTGATTATGTCAGTATTGTATATACCAGTTGAGTATCTTGAATCTTTTGCACGTCTCTTAGTGTTGTACCCTAATCCTCTCTTTATTGATTGCAACACCTCTGTAATACTTATGGAATCATCTTCCTCCCCCAGAAAGTCTGCCGCCTCATGGCCAAAAAATTCTGTTAGAACTGCTTTTAAGACTTCACGTTGGTTAGCATTGACTGGCCTGACTTTCTTTTCAATAGTTGGATCATTTGAATCACGGGTATATCTGGTAGTAAATGTAGCACCAGCAACAAGATCCTCAAATGGTATCAAAGGATTCACTCGCAGGCAGTATGATCTAGACCATGGATCATACAAAACCTGGTAATCCTCTCTATTCATTGGTTTCGAAGCGAGTGTCAAATCATCTATACCATTTAAAATTCCCCCGGGCGGTGTTGGTAAATCGATAAAGTATTCGTCACCAAACTTTGTCAGTGGTTGCATATAGTGAGTTTTGACAACTGTATCCTTCTTATCTGGCGGAGGCTGTAGAACCATGTAATTTTGAAATCTCTCTCTTACCGAATAGTTGGGAATTGTCAGGTATTCAGGGGGGGTATCTGAAATAACTTCATGGCTCTTGTTCAGCGCATTTGATAATAATGACATATCTTCAGCCGGCTCATTAAACATACTGGTGTTTGGCACAATAAAACCCGATGTGCCCCCCTTCCGGTTCCAGCCCAATGAAGGAATCTCATCATCTCCACCTCCCTGCTTCCTTCGTAATCTCAATTCCTTTAGTAAATGGAGACTCGAAGGTCTATCCAAGCCAAAATACAAAAATAGATTTGCATAGACAGCCGAAAAGGAGTTACTGGAACCCGAGACGAATGAATCTACACCTTGTTCATAGTAAATTCTACCTGTAAATAAAGTTGAATAGCCACCATCTTTAATAATGCGAAAGGCGGCTTTACTGTATTCAATTACATGAACACCGGCAATAGCGGTTGGGTTAAAGCCCGCATATAGATTTTCGGGATCTGCGATTTTTAAAATTCTTAGCGCCGACCTTAGCCTATATGCATAACGAGGTTCTTCGGGCCAATTACGAAGCAATGTATCGACTGCTGTGCCTGCCTGAACCCAGTCGGTAAACTCCTCCTCTACTAGGCTATTGACGAGTCTAATTGCCTTCTCACGAATTACTGTTGCCAAAGGAGTTGATTCTTGGGTTGGGTTAGTGATGGGCAACCCGGCTCTAAACTGTGCCCTTCGGCTTAATACATGTTCGGAAGTAAACGGCGAATAGGTTGTATTGGGGTCAAGCCCAGATGAAATCAATCTTTCATGATATCTACGTTTTTCTTCAATCAAGCCAGGGGTTTGTTCCATATAGTCTGATACACTATACTGAACGCCATGGCCGACCCAAAGATCCGCTATTTCCTCTAGCAAAGCCTTCTCGGCAGGTGAGAAAATATAATCTGCAGCTAATTCCTCAAAATTCATTAGCTCGCCTGCGTGTGCTTGTGTTAGTTGGTTACTTACTTTGCTACCTACAGAAGAAGTTTGACCATAATTGAATGTTAATAAATAAAATCCTCTAGAGGCATCTGTATT
>CALFHW010000031.1 GCA_937876695.1 uncultured bacterium | reverse complement strand
GCTATTACGCACTCTTTAAAGGGTGGCTGCTTCTAAGCCAACCTCCTGGCTGTCTCAACACGCCCACCTCGTTTTCCACTTAACCAAGTCTGAGGAACCTTAGCCGAGGGTCTGGGTTGTTTCCCTCTCGACAATGAATCTCATCATCCACTGTCCAACTGCTGCGCTTGGAGCTGTGGTATTCGGAGTTTAAATAGGTTTGGTAATCGTAAGACCCCTAGCCCAACTAGTGCTCTACCTCCACAGCTAAACACGCAACGCTCGCCCTAAAGCGATTTCGGGGAGAACAAGCTATCTCCAAGTTCGTTTGGCATATCACCCCTACCCACACCTCATCCAGCCGCTTTTCAACGCGGAACGGTTCGGTCCTCCACGAAGGGTTAACTTCGCTTCAACCTGGACATGGGTAGCTCACCTGGTTTCGTGTGTAATAAGTGCGACCAACGCCCTATTCAGACTCGCTTTCGCTCTGGCTCCGGCTGTGACTGCCTTAACCTTGCCACACCTATTAACTCGCTGGCTCATTCTCCAAAAGGCACGCCATCAGGACGTTTCCGCCCCTTTGACTGTTTGTAGGCATACGGTTTCAGATTCTATTTCACTCCCCTCGCCGGGGTTCTTTTCACCTTTCCCTCACGGTACTTGTGCCCTATCGGTCATCTCGTGTATTTAGCCTTGGAGGGTGGACCCCCCATCTTCACCCGGGGTTAGCGTGTCCCGGGTTACTCTCTGCAGCTTATTCGCCTTTCGTCTACGCGGCTTTCACGCTTTCTCGCGGTCCTTTCCAGAACCTTCGACTAGGCTTTTGGTGCTGCGGGCTTCTCCACTTTCGCTCGCCACTACTCGCGGAATCTTCTCTTTTCCTCGGGTTACTTAGATGTTTCAGTTCACCCGGTTCCCTCGATGACGCTATGAATTTACGCCATCGTCCGTGGGCATGCCCCCACGTGGGTTTCCCCATTCGGATATCTCTGGCTCATGCGGATGCACACTCCTCACCAGAACTTTTCGCAGTGTACCGCGTCCTTCTTCGGCACGAGATGCCAAGGCATCCCCCGTACGCCCTTGTAGCTTTGCCATGTGTTCGCGGAGAAATTGTCTCTCTCTCCGCGCGTTACTTTCTTTTTGCAGGTTTGCTTCTATGTGGTTGGTAAAG
>CALFHW010000030.1 GCA_937876695.1 uncultured bacterium | reverse complement strand
GCAGAGTGCTGTGTTTTTGATAAACAGTCGCAGCGGCCTGGTCACTGCGGCCCCCGAACGCTCAGCTCCGCATGGAGCCACGATCCGGGGCGCACCTTCTCCCGAAGTTACGGTGCTATGTTGCCTAGTTCCTTCACCCGAGTTCTCTCAAGCGCCTGAGGATTCTCACCCTGCCTACCTGTGTCGGATTACGGTACGGTCGTTGTGATCTGAAGCTTAGAGGTTTTTCCTGGAAGCGTGGCCTCAGTGACTTCGTCCAAATGGACTCGTCTCGGTGCTCGGTGTATGTGATCCCGGATTTGCCTAAGATCACCACCTACCTCCTTTCCCCGGGACAACCAACGCCCGGTACACCTAGCCTTCTCCGTCACCCCATCGCAATCACAAACGGTGCTGGAATATTAACCAGCTTCCCATCGACTACGGCTTTCGCCCTCGCCTTAGGGGCCGACTCACCCTGCGTCGATTAACGTTGCGCAAGGAAACCTTGGGCTTTCGGCGGGGAGGCTTTTCACCCCCCTTATCGTTACTCATGTCAGCATTCGCACTTCCGATACCTCCAGCAGACCTTACGATCCACCTTCGCAGGCTTACGGAACGCTCCCCTACCGCTTGTCTTTCAACAAACCCGCAGCTTCGGTATATCGCTTAGCCCCGTTAAATCTTCCGCGCAGGCCGACTCGACCAGTGAGCTATTACGCTTTCTTTAAAGGGTGGCTGCTTCTAAGCCAACCTCCTGGCTGTCTGTGCCTTTCCACATCGTTTTCCACTTAGCAAGAAATTTGGGACCTTAGCTGTGGGTCTGGGTTGTTTCCCTTTTCACGACGGACGTTAGCACCCGCCGTGTGTCTCCCATACAGTCTGTCTCGGTATTCGGAGTTTGCAATGGTTTGGTAAGTCGCGATGACCCCCTAGCCATAACAGTGCTCTACCCCCAAGAGGATACATATGAGGCGCTACCTAAATAGCTTTCGAGGAGAACCAGCTATCTCCGGGTTCGATTAGCTTTTCACTCCTAATCACACCTCATCCCCGTCTTTTGCAACAGACGTGGGTTCGGGCCTCCAGTACCTGTTACGGCACCTTCACCCTGGGCATGACTAGATCACCCGGTTTCGGGTCTACTGCCCGCGACTATGCGCCCTATTCAGACTCGGTTTCCCTTCGCCTCCCCTATACGGTTAAGCTCGCCACAGACAGTAAGTCGCTGACCCATTATACAAAAGGTACGCCGTCACCCTTGCGGGCTCCGACTGCTTGTACGCACACGGTTTCAGGGTCTATTTCACTCCCCTCGCCGGGGTTCTTTTCGCCTTTCCCTCACGGTACTGGTTCACTATCGGTCGGTCAGGAGTATTTAGCCTTG
This sequence comes from uncultured bacterium, assembly GCA_937876695.1. Classification (GTDB taxonomy): domain Bacteria; phylum Patescibacteriota; class Dojkabacteria; order CALFHW01; family CALFHW01; genus CALFHW01. The sequence goes on along the minus strand of CALFHW010000030.1, from coordinate 315 downwards.
GAGGATGGTCCCCCCATGTTCAGACAGGGTTTCACGTGCCCCGCCCTACTCAATTTCATCGAACATGCCCTTTTAAGTACAGGGCTATCACCTTCTATGGCCGGACTTTCCAGACCGCTCCTCTAAAGCATGCTCGACTTTTGGGCTGCTCCCCGTTCGCTCGTCACTACTTGGGGAATCTCGGTTGATTTCTTTTCCTTCAGGTACTTAGATATTTCAGTTCCCTGAGTTCGCCTCGTACAGCTATGTATTCACTGCACGATACCCTTGCGGGTGGGTTTCCCCATTCGGACATTGCCGGATCAAAGCTTGTTG
>CALFHW010000029.1 GCA_937876695.1 uncultured bacterium | reverse complement strand
GAACTCGCTCAGCTGCCGCTAGAAAAAATGTATATCCTGCCACTTAATAGAAGCGAGCTAAAACTTCAACTCAAGTATTGGAATATCAATTCTTATCCCGAAAACATCTTTGAACTTTCAGGCGGGCATAGTTATCTTGCCAAGACAATCGCTACAGGCTTTACACAGGACTCTGAGGCTGTTGAGTTCATCTGTGATGAAATATGGGCAAGCCTCAGCAAGGCTGATAAACAAATACTTATTGACTATCCCAAAGGCAGCGGTGGGTCACTTTCCACTGATTATTTAGCGAGAACTGGAATTCTGACTAAAAATGGGGTTTTCGCAGAAGTATTCGCGAACTTCATAGCCAAAGTAGCAACTACAAACTCAGAGAAGGTGCAGCTAAATTCGGCAGAACAGCTAGAGCTGACTAAAAAAGAACTCTCACTGCTAGAGCTACTCCTGGAGAATCAAGGGAGCATATGCTCTAGAGACAGTATAGTTGCAACTGTCTGGCCCGAAGTTAGCGGCCTAGGAGTATCGGACTGGGCTATTGATAAATTGGTCGCCAGATTAAGGGCAAAGCTAAGGAGCAACGGCTGGGAATATCAGGTAAAGACCGTCAAGTCTAGAGGGTTTAAGTTGCTATAAATCTGCACAATTAATTCCCGATTTTTCACATTCACTTCACAAGCATTAAGTTAGGATAGTCTCAAGTTGCAACTATTTAATATTTTTATTTATTAACAACTAAATATGAAAACTTCACATAAATTTATTTTAGCCGGAACTACTGGTCTGGCAATTGTTCTTGGCGGCAGCGCGCTAGCTTTGCCAACACTCGCGCAGGCTACTGCAGCAGGAAATGATAACTTTGCGCAAATGCTCTCTCAAAAACTGGGAATCGAGCAAAGCAAGGTTGAGACCGCGGTAACCGAAGTGCGCGAAAGCTTCCACGAGACCAGAGAGGCAGAAATGAAAACAGCAGTCGAGACTGCCGTTAAAGACGGTAAATTGACTGTGAGACAGGCTACTATCCTAGACAAAATGCATGGGATTAGAGAAGAGCAGAGAGACAAAGCTCTTGCAGCAGGAGAAAGACCAGCAGCAGGTAGAGGTAACCTAGAAGCCAGACAAGCAGAAATGCTTAGCGACTTAAAGGCAGCGGGCCTTGAGGTCAGTGTTGAGGAATTAACCCAGCTTCATGAGACTATGAGGGGACTTAACCTAGGTGGCAAAGGATTTGGAGGCCAAGGTTTCGGTGGCCAGCGTGGTAGAGGTATGAGAGCAGCTCAGTAGTTATCTGTAGCAATTAGTAACATCTATGCCGGCGGGCTTGAAGTCCGCCGGCAATTTAAAGAGTATAATAAAAAATGAGGATTATCGTTGTTGAAGACGAACCACAAATTGCCAAGTATGTTGCCAAAGCCCTCACTCAAGAGGGTTTTGCGGTAGATATTGCCGCTAGCGGCGCTCAATTATTAGAAGCCATTGAGCAGGCTCAATTCGATTGCGCAGTTTTAGACCTCAACTTGCCTGATGTAGACGGACTTGAGCTGTTAATTAAGCTGCGAGAGGCACAAGTGCCCACTCTCATTCTTTCCGCTAGAAGCTCTCCCAGCGATATCATCAAGGGCTTTGAGCTGGGCAGTGACGATTATCTAGCTAAGCCCTTTAACATGTTAGAGCTAGTGCTAAGAGTCTCTGCACTTATCCGCCGCACTACTCTGCCTAGCCAAACTGAAGCCAGTTTGGAGCTATTACCTGGGCTTAGCTACGAGCCTGTCAAACGCAGTCTTAGCAAAGATGGTCAGACCCTGAACTTAAGTAACAAAGAACTAGGTATACTCGAGTATCTCATCAGCAAGAGAGGACAGAGCATCTCTCAGGAAGAGTTATTGGAGCATGTCTGGGATAGAGAGGTCAATATTTTTAGTGACACAGTGCGCACCACCATCAAAACGCTGAGGCAAAAAATCGATCCGGATAAGAAATTAATTTCAACTATTAGAGGTAGAGGTTATGTTATCAATTAGACTCAAACTGACTTTGGTATTTTCGCTGCTGACATTTGTATTCGGTAGTAGCATGCTGCTGGCTTTGAACCTAACCCTAGATAACTACCTACGCAGAGATATCCCGCCAGCTCAGCCGGGCATAAGAATCATCAATCGGCCGCTGCTAGTAGGCGAAGGAGAGCTCAGTGAGAATCAAAGGCAGCGTCTTAGAGAAATTCGCCTGGCTGATCTGCGCGAGCTGCAGCAGTTTAGCGCGCTACTATTATTGCCATTAACAGCGCTGAGCTTCAGCAGTGGTTACTTGCTCTCAGGTAGAATTCTCAAACCGATTAAAGACCTATCTAGGCAAATGAACTCCATCTCCATAAATATGCTGGGCGAAGAAATCCCCTACAAGGATAGAGATGAGGTTGGAGAAGTAATTGCCAGTTTCAATCTAATGTCAAAAAGGCTAAAGCTAGGCTTTGATGAGCAGTCACAATTTGTGCAAGATGCTGCCCACGAGCTGCGCACTCCGATTACCATTCTGCAAGCTGCTTTAGAAACGAGTTTGCAGGATAAAAAGATAGACAAAGCTGATCTGTTATTAGCTGCACAAGATGCCCTCAGCGCCACCAAAAGGCTAGCTCAGCTGAGTGAGGACCTATTGGATACTACCAAGCCGATTTCACTGAAGGAGAAGGTCGATTTAGCCGCATTACTGAAAAGATTAATTGAAATTAATAAATCTAGAATTGCTGCTAAGAAGATCCATTTGGAGCTTAACTTACCTGGGAATCGCATCTGGGTAGCGGCCGACAGTATCAGGCTAGAACGAGCCATCAGCAATGTTATAGATAATGCTATTAAGTACTGCGATAAGGGAATACTGATTAAACTACTGAAAGGAAAACTTGAGGTCGCCAATGATGGTAAAAGTATTCCCGTTCAAGATAGAGAAAAAATCTTTGACCGCTTTTATAGATCGCAAAAGAGACAGGAAGGGAACGGCTTGGGACTTAGTATTGCTAGGTCAATCATTGAGCACCATGGTGGTAGTATCGAGCTTGGAACGGCCCCCAATGGCTACAGCACCTGCTTTAGCATTGTCTTGCCGGTTGCAAATAACATATAATCTTCTATGCAAGTTACCATTCAGGATTTTGAAAAAATAGATATTCGTGTAGGCAAAATCATTTCTGCCAAGGAATTTCCTGAGGCTCGAAAGCCCGCCTATCAGCTAGAGATAGATTTTGGGGCGGAAGTGGGCATCAAGAAATCATCGGCGCAGATAACTAAGCATTACAACACTACTGAGCTAGTGGGCAAGCAGGTAATTGCCGTAGTCAATTTCCCTCCTAGACAGATCGGCCCATTTTTATCCGAAGTACTCACCCTAGGACTACCTGATGAGGATGATCAGGTGGTGCTTCTCAGTCCAGATATGCCAGTCCCAATCGGCGGCAAGCTATACTAGGCAACCATGACTATATTTGATCAAATCACACTACTATTACTGGCATCTAGTATAGTCGTCCAACTAGTTTTATTTATCTTGTGGCGCAAGCGCAAGCAACACAAATCAGATGGAAGTCTAGCCAAGAGATTGAAC
>CALFHW010000028.1 GCA_937876695.1 uncultured bacterium | reverse complement strand
GCAAAGCTAGGTTTTACTGTTAGTCAGCTTGAGGCTGGTTTTACAGTGCCATTTCTGGGAAATTCTTACTCTGCTTGTAGTCTAGTTGGTCTAGTTGGCGCGTTGGAGGCAGCAAAGAAGGGACAGCGCATACTTCTGTGTTCTTATGGGTCAGGCTCGGGAAGTGACGCTTTTGTGATTGAGGTCAAGCAAGATATCGCTAAGTTGAGCGGGAAGTCTGATTGGAATCAAGATCTATTGGTAGGGCAAATTGCCCGCAAGGATTATGTAAGTTACCCTACATATTTGCAGAGATTACATAAAATTTTGAAATAATGAATAAACCCGCTATTAAAACAGAGGGCCCCTATGTCAGTGTAGCGGGGGTAGGCATTACCAAATTCGGCGAGCTGTGGGGCCAGGATTTGCGAGATTTGGCGGTCGCCGCTACAAAGGATGCTCTGCTCGATAGCGGACTGCATCTAGAGCAAATAGAGGCGATTTTTGTGGCCAATATGAATGGCGGCCTATTTACGGGTCAAGAGCATATCGGGGCACTGGTGGCAGCTGAGTTGGGGGTGGATCTGCCGGCTTGGCATATTGAGGCGGCTTGCGCCTCGGGCGCTGCGGCTGTTTTGCTAGCCAGAGAGTCGGTTTTATCCGGCAAGTACCGCAACGTGCTGGTGGTGGGTGCCGAGAAAATGACAGACGTAGACGCTGGTTTAGTGACTACGGGCCTAGCGGCCGCGGCGGATGAAGAGTGGGAGGCATACCAGGGGGCTACTTTCCCAGCACTTTACGCCATGATCGCCAGGGAGTACTTCCGCAAGTATGCTAAAGATAGTAAGCCCACTAGAGAGGATTTGGCCTTGATCAGCGTCAAAAACCACCGCCACGGCAGTCTAAATCCTAAGGCGCATTTCCCTAGGGAGATTACAGTCGCTGACGTGCTAAATGCGCCCATGGTGGCAGAGCCTTTGGGGCTACTAGACTGCTCGCCGGTGTCTGATGGCGCGGCAGCTATAATTCTTTCTGCCGACAATGTCCGCGGAGCTAGTAGGATAATTGCTTGCGAACAGGCGGGTTCTAATCTAGCGCTGCATAACCGCGCGGAAATTACCGAGCTGGACGCCACCGTCAAAGCCGCCGCCAAGGCATACAGCCATACTGGCCTCACTCCTAAAGACATCGGTCTGGTAGAGCTCCACGACTGCTTTTCTATCGCTGAGCTACTGGCCTATGAGGACTTGGGTTTTGCCCGCAAAGGGTATGGTGCACAGCTCATCCGTGAAGGTGTGGTTAGTAGGGAAGGGCGATTGCCTGTCAATACTTCTGGCGGCCTTAAGGCAAGTGGTCACCCAGTAGGCGCAACCGGTATTAAACAGATCATTGAGCTACACCTACAATTAACTGGTAGGGCAGGGGATAGACAGTTAGACAAGGCTCCAGTGTATGGTCTCGCTCATAACGTAGGTGGAAGTGGCGCAACGGCGGTTGTATCTATTATGAAAGCGAATTGAGAGGGTTAGTTTTGTTAATTGAGTAACTGGGTTGATCAATAAAGAGGTCGAAAATACATAAAATTGTTATAAAAATGATACAAAATGAGTCATAAATCGAGTTCTGCCAAGATCTGGAGAAAATTTGGAAGCAGATATCCTTACCCTGAAGGGCAGGTAAAACTGATCACTTGGTCAGTTGTTCACGCAGCTCCTTTGGGTTTGGAGGACCAGGTGCCCTATACTGTCGCAATAGTAGAGGCTGAAGATGGTGAAAGGTTTACAACTCAGCTAGTCGATATTGCCAGTGCAAAGCTCAAATACGGCTTGAAACTGCGGCCAACCCTACGTAGGTATTTCACCGACGGCGTGGAAGGTTTGATCCACTACGGCGTGAAGTACACCATATAAGGGATAGATTGACCAATTGACTACTACCTGATTCCGATAATCTTCCCACTACCTGCATTTTGATCTAAGTGGGCAATTGTGCCAGCTCCTGAGAATTTGGCCCCGCCACCGGAGTTTTCATATTTCTCAATAACATCCGCGGTATACTTTGTAATAATTCCTAGCTTTAGGTGTATTGCCGAAATCTTTCTGAAAGAGGCGATCCACTGCTCTTTGCTTATGGACTTGATCCCATTATCTTTGATTTGATCGATCAGAGAGGTTGTGAACTCACCCAGCTCGGCAAACAGGCGTTTTTTCTCCGGATTGGAGACTATTTCTGTCTGCAGGTAGGCAACAACTTCACCAGTAGCAAATTTGGGTGTGACTTTATCGACTATCTCAAAATCGGGTATAGAACCATCTTCTGTATCTATTCTAGTTATGTCAGGCCCTTTAACACCTTTCTGATAAACAATTGCAGAGTTATATGATACACAAAATTGATCGAGTCCGCTGGGCTCGCCGGCGTAAAAAAGTGCTTCTGCCGAGATTGTTAGTCTAGCGAGCTCTTCTAGGCTGTACTTCGTTTCAAGTAATTCAAAAACTGCCTTGATAATAGCGACTGTCACAGCAGTTGAGGATCCAAAACCGCCTTGGGGTATTTCCGAGTCAATAACTATCCCTAAATCATCTGAAAGTTTCGACAAATTTGCATCACCTGACCTCTTAGCAAACTCAATAGCATTCTCCAGAGCTGATCGGACTAGATTGAACGGGTTACTGCGAAAATCTGCTAGATAATTAGCGATTTTGCCTTCAGCCAAAGCCTGCTGTTTGCTCAGGCGCATTTGAGTGAGCCAACTGGTGCTAAGCAGTTCTGCAGCAGAGACCTGATGTTGCGTATTAAAACTGTTTAGTTTAACCGTCAACTTGCTGTTTTCTGCAGAATATATTCTGCAACTGGCGGTTTGTTCAATTGGAATAACCAGGCCTGGATAACCGCTAACCACAACCTGATCACCCAATACTATCGTCTTGCCAGGGGCTTTGGTGTGAATATCTATCCTCATATTTTCTCAATTAACTGAGTTCCTGCAGCCGGTTTACTTTCCAGCGTGAAGTTGATGTAGCTGGCCACGTCGGTATCCTTAAGTGCCTGTCTGATTTGGCTTAGCGAGGAGCTTGTGCAAATTAGATGAGGATTGGGTCCGGCGTCATAAGTGCAAAATACCTCCAAACCGCTAGCGCGCAATTCTTGAACCTTGTGGTAGAGCGCAATTGAGCCAGGATTGAAGTAGAAAATCGCTGGCTTAGAGGTCATCATCACCGCAAACATGTTTATCCAATCGGCTTCTGCTAAGTCCGCTAGTGTTGTAAAATCGCGGTCGAGGATGGCCTGCCTGGCTTTGTCGGGCTTACCCTCGAGATAAGAAATTCTAGCGTTTAGCAGCGGACTGGTTTCTGCCAGTTCATGCCCACGAGAGCTAGAGACTTTCTTGCTGCTGCTTTCGGTGACTACTGTAATATCAGTGAGATCCCAATGATTTTCATCTGCAATCTGTGCGGCATAGCTAGATTGATCTTGAGCTTCAATATCGCCAGGATTGACTTCACTGCCAGCTACCAACAGCTCGGTAAAGCCGCCTAGTACCGATCTGGCTGCCGAAGCAGAGCCTGTTTTGCGCACCTGTCTAGATAGTTCTTGCTTATCATCGAAATATCTCTCTAACCCCGCAGCCACCAGCCCTGCAGCAGTAAAAGCAGATATCCCGGCTGCCGAAGAAGCGATTCCTGCCGACATAGGAAAAGATAGGGTAGAGCTAACCTTAGCAGCAGGCAGCTGCCTGCCGTTTTCCTGGCTGTAGAGCGCGCGAATGCGCTCTAGAGTACGAAATAGCTCTGCTGATTTTTCGTCTAGAACTGCTGGTGATTGCTCGTATTTGCGGTCTTTAACCTTCTTATTTTTACCAACCGCGCTCTCAAAAGGCAGTTCCATAGTTTTGCTACTTCCATCTTGCCCGGAAATCGTAATCCTATCGCTATCTCCAAATTCTTCCGAAAACTCCACAGTAGTGGTAGCTGTGCAACTGGATAAATTCATAGAATTGGTGGTGCTCAGTGGGATAAATAGATCATGATTCCTTCTACCCCAGTACTTGATAAAGGCGATATTTGCTGGCGAAACCGTGGTTGCGCGCATTCTATTGGTAGACATAATATTTACACTAAATCAATTAACTTATACTTTAAATGACTGCCAGGGCCATGATACTGGCCATCATGATCACTATACCTAGGTATTGTAACGGCTTCAGCTTCTCCTTGAGCACAAAGAAGGCTAAAACTGCTGTTACAATGGGCGCGGCGCTGCCTAGGGCAACGATTATAGAAGTCATGCCTTCTGTGCTTTCAGAGGCCCAACTTAAGCCGATCCAGCCAAAGGTCTCTAGTAGGCCCAATAGAACTAACGGCCAGACCTTGGCGGCGCGATGGTAAAGTAGTGGAATTCTTTTTTCGCGCCTCAAGAAAAACACTCCTAACAATAATAGCGCGACAACCTTCACTCCCAGAAGCTTGAAACCCCAATCTCCGCTGCCCATGTAGTCGCTGAGGGCAGGGAAGTAGAGAGCGTGTAGTAGAGTAGTGATCGCGATCCAGCCGATGCCTTTGGTTAGATCCCCCTTATCAAAACCGTCTTTGATCACATTCTCCCAGTCAATCCCCACCAGAATTGCCGAGATTACTATCAATACAATTACCACAAAGGTAACTACGCTCACTTGCTCGCTCAATACCAGCACAGCATAAAATGTCGATAGGATTGGGTAGACACTCATTATGGTGGAGGCGATGGTGACGTTGCTCACGCGCAGAGTTTTGTACAAGAAGAGGTAGAGACACGCATCGCCAATTCCCAGAATTAAAAATTTTTCTAGATAACTGCCAGAGAAATCCCCTGGAAGCCCGGATAGCAAGGTCCAAATTGCTAGAATGACAACCCCAGCCAGCATTGAGTTCAATAGAGTTTGGCCGAGAGTGAGCTTTTCGGTGTACTTTTTTATTACAATGTTGGCCGTGCCAAAGCCTACCGCACTCATGATACTGCCGATTATTGCAATTAACATGCTAGATGTTATCATAAAAATATGGACGACATTCAGATTATTGGCAGTGGGCAGACAGACGGACAGCAAGCCGATCCATCTGCCAACGAAGAAGTTAAGGTCAGCTACGTGTTCAAGCAATTCACCCTCGGTATAGCATTTATCGGTGAACAGCTCGCGCAGACATACAGCGAGAGTAACCAAGAGAGCGCAGAGGGTTTTGTGCAATCACTAGAAAAATTGCAAGAGCTTGAAGGATTGATTTTGGACAGGCAGTTTAGTGAACTAGGAGTAAGAGACCGCGATGGACTGCGCGAAATGCTCAAATACCTGCGCAAGAAGATCGAACGCAGGGCAGGTGCAGTCTCTGGAAATGTGGTGAATTATTAGACATTGACCCCGTACTTCTTCAGTATCCAAGGAATGACTTCCTCGTGCACAGTGCTATCGGAGACCATATCAAAAGTCTTGCCACTGTAACTTTCCGTAAGCATTTCATACCCAAATCTGCTACTGATATCGTCTCTGGAAAGTTCTAGATATGCCGATATTTTGACATCCAGCATTTTGCGCTCGCTCTCCGTCATGGCCTGCCAGTCCTCACGTTGCCTCATTCTGGCTCTTAATAAATCGAATTCATGGGTAGAGGCGGCTAGGAATACTGGGATGAAGCCCGGCAGGGATTCCAGCGCTGCTTCCAATGCAGATGGAGTGAGACTGAGCATCAGAATCTTGTCGCTGTGCTTTTCGGCATCTTTCTTAAGCCAACCATAACTGTGATTCATGAATTTGACGGTGTGTAAAAATTCGCCCGCGCGTAGCTTGGAATCATACTCATCCTTACTAATGCTGACAGTAGTACTTTTGCTTTCAGTAGGCCTAGCCATGCGGTCAGTGTACTTGGGAATGCGGTAGAATTCAGGGTACTCGCTTAACTGAGACTCTAAATAACTCTTGCCAACTCCAGGTATGCCGCTAATTATCAGCCCTTTAAGCTTCATTGTCTCCTATCAATATATTATCCCATGAGCACTGAGATATATATTCCCATATTCATTGCCACCAGGTCAATCTATAGTAAGGATAGAGCACTTGAATTTGTATGGATCAGCATGTTATTATATATGTGGAAGACTTGAGGGAGGCGCAAGCTAATTCAAACCCGCAAGTTTACAAAAAATATGGCAAAATCAAAGAATGCAAAGAGAATCAGGCAGATGCCTGAGTTCGTCGTTGATCAAAAAATCAGCGTTCAACTCGCAGATTATCTGCAAAACATCGAGAATCCACCATCCACATTCACTAGAGGAAAAATCCTCACCGGTAAGATCGTCGGTCTAACCCGTGGCGAAGTCCTTGTAGATGTAGGCGGTAGGGCAGAAGGTGTAGTTTCCGGAAGGGAACTAAAATTAGAAGGTGAGAAGTTTGATAAGAAAGTAGACGACGAGATATTGGTCTATGTTATCAAGGGTGAGAACGACAAGGGGCAGATTGAGCTTTCAATCCGCAGAACTGGCAGCGCTCGCAGATGGCATACACTTAAGGAAGCTCAAGATGGCGACGCATCACTAAATGTTAAGGCTCTAGAAGCCAACGCAGGCGGATTGATCGTGGACATCGGAGGCGGTCTTCGCGGCTTTATTCCTACCTCACAATTAGACAGCGGTAGAATATTCGCTCAAGGCGGTTACCAAGATAAGTCCCAGGCTTCACAGGATCTACAAAACAAGCTAGCAGAGCTAATTGGACAGGAACTAGAAGTGAAGATTATCGAGATCGATCGTGAGAAGAATAGAGTTATTTTCTCTGAAAAGATGGTCACTTCAGGTACAGATATGCTGCTTAGAGGCGAGACTTTGTCTGCTGCTAAGGTCGGCAGTGAGCTAGAAGCTGAAGTTACTGGAATTGCTCCATTTGGTCTATTCGTCAATGCTCAGGGTCTAGAGGGTCTAGTGCATTTATCTGAAATTTCTTGGGATAAGGTCAGCAATCCAGCTGATTTCTACAAACCAGGAGATAAAGTTAAGGTGCAGATCATCGGCATCCAAGATGAAGGTAAGCGTGTTGCTTACTCAATCAAGAGATTACAAGATGACCCATGGGATAAATTGGTAGCAGGTTTTGAAGTTGGTCAAACTGTCGAGGGTGTAGTCACCAAGATCGTTGAGTACGGCGCATTCGTAAGAATTGGCGAGGGCTTAAACGGTTTGGTGCACATCTCAGAGCTATCTGACAAACTTGTGAAGAATCCAGCAGATATCGTGGCTGAAGGCCAGGATGTTAAGTTGATGATTATCTCAATTTCACGCGAAGACAGGCACTTGGGCCTCTCACTTAAGAGAGTCGGCAAAGGCCTTGGCAGCGCCAAGAAGAGAGATATTTCACCTGAAATGGAAAGTCTGCAGGCATTATTGGGTGAGAGCGACGAGGACAGCGCGCAGGAAGCCAAGTAGGCAAAGTACAATTCAAATAGTGATTTTCAAAGGAGCGCTGATAAGGCGCTCCTTTTTAGCACTTGAAGTTTTCGGTTGCTAATTTGAGCCTTGCGCTGTTAAAATATCTACATGAATAACAAAAAAACTAACTCGTGGGGTATGGATCCGATTGCTAGTGGCTTATTTGATAGGCTGACTGATAACGCTCGCAAGGCAATCTTAAAGTCATACGAACTAGCTGGACAAGACAAAGCCAATACTGAAAGGTCTATTCAGCCAAGGCACTTATTTGCGGCGCTGCTACTTACCAAGAACAACCTAGCAGCGAGATTGCTGGAGAAGTTGGGTATAGACTTAGCGAGCACAGCCAAGGCGGTTTTAGAGGGTTCGGCGGCAGCCAAGGATGCAGCGCAGGTAGTCGCCACAGCAGACGCGGCGCTTTCTTTCCCACCTAAACTTGCTGCAGGTATGTACCTTGCGCCTTCCGATGACTACAAGAAAGTATTAGGTGAGGCATTTATCGAGGCATCGAGCCTAGATCACGTCTACACTGGTTGCGAACACATATTGCTGGCAATGCTTAAGGCGGGGCACCTACAGTTCGTTAAAGATCTGGAAGAGGCTGCACTTGGTTACGAGAAGGTCAAATCTGAGTTACTCAGCTTTGGCTCATATCAGCCTATGGGCGCGGCTTCTGCTGCAGCGACAGGGCAGATGGGCGAGGACTCTGAAGGCCCTACGGGAGCTTTGGAATTCTTTGGCAAAAGTATGAACGAAATTGCAAAGAACAAGAAGTATATGCCTGTTTTAGGTAGAGAGAAGGAAATTAGCCGGGTGATACACATTCTCAGCAGGCAAACTAAGAATAACCCTATCTTAATTGGCGAATCTGGAGTGGGTAAAACAGCGGTGATTGAGGGTCTAGTGAGCCAAATCGTGGCAGGTGACGTACCAAAATCGCTGCGCAATCTTGAAATTATCCAAATCGACGTAGCTGCCATCATTGCTGGCGCCAAGGTTAGAGGCGATGTGGAGGACAGATTGATGGCAATTATGAACGACATTCAAAAGTCTGAAAACAAAGCTATATTCATCGATGAAATCCATACAATTGTAGGTGCAGGAGCTATGGGGGGCAGTGGCGATGTAGCCAATTTGCTTAAGCCTTACCTGACCTCGGGGGATTTGCGCGTAATTGGCGCCACCACTACTGATGAGTACCGTCGCTATTTTGAAGAGGACGGCGCGCTCAGCAGGAGATTTCAGCCTATAAAGGTGGAAGAGTTGGACCAAGAGAGTACCCTGAAGGTGTTGGAGCTGCTAGCGCCCCGATTTGAGAGCTACCACAGGGTAAAGATCACCCCTGAGGCAATGCAAGAGGCGGTGAAGTTATCTGCGCGATATGTCAATGATAGAAGACTACCTGACAAGGCGATTGACTTGATCGATGAGGCGGCCGCTAAGCGTAAAATCATGCGCGATGGCAAAGAAGTTGTGAACCAGGAATTTGAAGGCGCGCTGGTCAATCTCGCTGAAAGAAAAGCCCAGGCGTTGCGCGATGGAGATCTGGAAACTGCCAGTAAGTTGAGAGAGCTAGAATCTGAGGTTGAGCAAAAAATCAAGAAGCAGACAAAGGTCCGCTCCAAGGTCAGCACCCGCTATAAGGTTGTTCCCGAGGATATTCGCGAGATAATCTCCGACTGGACTAAGATTCCCGTAGGCACGCTTACTGCAGGGGACCTGCGCAGTATTGCCGATGTAGAGAGGGTATTATCGGAGCAAATAATCGGACAGGGTGACGCTCTCACCCGTGTTTCTGCCGCCTTAAAACGCTCTAGATTGGGTCTAAATGACGTCAAAAGACCGCTGGCGTCTTTCCTGTTTCTCGGGCCTACTGGCGTCGGCAAAACTGAAACTGCCAAGGTTATTGCCAAACAGATGTTTGGCAAAGAATCAGCACTGATCCAGGTGAATATGAGCGAAATGATGGAGCAACACAGTATTTCGAAAATTATCGGCTCGCCTCCAGGATATGTGGGCTATCAGGATGGCGGTAATATTTCCGAGCAAATTAGGCAGAAACCATACACAGTTGTGCTATTTGATGAGATCGAGAAGGCACATCCAGAGCTACTGAATGTCCTATTGCAGGTGCTGGAAGAAGGGTATCTGCAGGACAGCAGAGGACGTAAAGTGAGCTTCCGCAACGCAGTAGTGATTATGACTTCAAATATTGGAGCTGAGGCGATTGCTTCGGATAAAGTCTTGGGTTTCCAGGTTGATTTTGACGCAAAATTGTCGGCTAAACTGGACGATGCTTATGACCATATGCGCGAGAGGGTGATGGGCGAGTTGAAGGATTATCTCAGACCTGAATTTATCAATAGAATCGACGAAATCATCGTCTACCGCGGGCTAAATGAGAAAGACATGAATTCGATTGCGAAGCTACGCATCCAAGAGCTAAACCAGAGGCTGGAAGACAGGCACATGCTGCTTAAAGTAAGCAGCGCACTAGTGGATAGAATAGCTAAAGAGGGCTATAGCAAAGACTATGGTGCGCGCAATATTCGTCGTAAGGTACAGGAGCTATTGGAGACAAATCTAGCCGATTTCTTGTTGGATGCAGGACTGATGACTGAGATAAATAGGCGCAAAGAAAAAAGTGCTCCGATGGTACTCATTGAAGCCCAAGACAATAAGGGACGGGTAAGTTTTAAGGCCGCCAAATAGCTCTATATAAGCGCATTTATGAAGGTTAAACCCAAAAAATCGTCCACGATATACAATTGCGAGAATTGCGGCAGCGAATATATCGCTTGGCAAGGCAGATGCGATTCTTGCGGGGAATGGAGCACAATAGTTGAACAGAAAACGATAAATATCGGGCTAGGGTTGATACAAAAAGGATACGTAAACCTAGGTCATAACACTACTGCCACAGGGGGTAACGGCGATTCGGCTGGTGCTCCGCAAAAGATCGGCTCAGTGAGCGGCATTACTGGCGGTTTAACTAGGATTACAACAGGTTTAGATGAATTCGATAGGGTATTAGGCGGCGGCCTGGCGCAAGGCAGCGTGGTCTTACTAACTGGCGAGCCTGGAGTAGGTAAATCGACCCTACTGATGCAGATGTGCATCAGGCTGGCCACGGGTAAGCAAGATATTGGCAGAGACGGAAAAACTCCTGAGATTCTCTACATCAGCGCCGAGGAGGTGATAGAGCAAGTTGCAGACCGCGCTAAGCGAATTGGCAAAAGTGATCTGTCTGACGCCAATTTATCACTGCTAAATTCTTACCATCTGGAACATATCATTGAAACCATCAGCAGTTCGCAGGCACAGGTGGTGGTCTTGGATTCGATCCAGACCATAGCTTCTAGTGAAGTCACAGGAGTGCCTGGTGGAATTGCTCAGACCAAATACTGCGCCAGTGTTCTGACTTCGGTGACAAAATCTCTGGGCAAGACCTTAGTAATGGTGGGACACATAAACAAAGATGGAGGCATAGCAGGGCCAAAGGTATTAGAACACTTGGTGGACGTGGTTTTGCAGTTTACAGGAGAAGAAGAGAATCAACTCAGAGTACTCAGAGCCCATAAAAATAGGTTTGGTAGCACTGTAGAATCTGGATTATTCCTGATGGAACAGGATGGGCTGCAAGAGATCTCTAATCCCGGCGAATATTTCTTGGCAAGTAGCGAGAACTCAAAACAAGTCGGCGCTTGCCGCTGCTTAATTCTCGATGGAAATAGGCCATTAGTAGTGGAATTGCAAGCACTTGCTGTCAAAACTGTATATGCCTACCCAAAAAGGGTAGCGAGCGGCGTGCCTCTATCAAGGTTGCAGGTACTAACTGCTGCCCTAGATAAGTATGCAGGGCTTGGGCTTCACGAATACGACATCTATGTAAATGTGGCCAGAGGGGTTAAACTCACCGATCCGGCGATTGATATGGCACTGGCTGTAGCGATCGGCTCCAGTGTGAAGTCCAGGCAGATGGGTAAGGTCATCGCTTTCGGTGAACTCAATCTCTCCGGCAGCTTCTCACCTGCTGCTTTCGAGTCCAGGCGCCTCCAGGAGGCCAAGAGGCTAGGGTATAAGTACATAGTCACCCCGCAAAACGTCCCACATCTGAGCAAGTTATCGCAGGTTCTCGCCAAAAAAGGATAGGCTCATATCATCTGAAGTTACCCCCATCTTTTACATGCTTTTTCTATGGGTTCGTTTGTATGAACATCGTCTTATACTATAGGGTTGACAGTCAACCCTACTATAGGCTATAATAATTTCAGATTCATTGACAACCAATTGTAAGGCTAATAAATCGGAAAAGGGGATAACTCCCAGAGTCTGGTTCGCGTACTATCGAGAGCCTCGGCACTCGATACTTACTGGGCTCTCGGAGTTGTTTCTTCTTTGGCACTGCAGTGGGCGTTCGCTGGTTGGAGTACGCAATTACTACTAAAACCAGGGGTCGGTCGGGGCAGTGCCGATCCCATTTCTTCTCCACCTAATCTTCTTCCTAGTTCATCAAGATCTCATACTAGTCAATCAAATTCAAACTCTGTTTACAAGAGGAAATCTGCTATGGTACCATAAAGTACTAAATTGTTACTTTTAAGTACATGCCCGTTAAGCAAGTCAAACTCAACCTTAAACCAGAAATCTATAAACCGCTTGCCCAAGAAGCCAAACGTCTGAGAATGCCTATCGCTGCTTTAGTTAGGGTGATTCTCGCCGATGCGATTTTACCAGATCAAGATGATGCGAATTCTTTACAGCTAGATGAAATACTTGAACTTCCTCTCGAAACGTTAAGTGCAGAAGGACAGCAAGGAGAGACGAGTACAAGTGAGTCCCAGATTGGGACTTTATTTCAGGAGGTAAAAGATAAAGGTAGTTCTGATGTATTAATTGATGCAGCCAGAAGTCTGACTGACTCAGCCAAGTCTCTGGCAGCTACTGTGAGTATCTTGGCTGATAGCGTCAGAGAATTGGTACATATTAATGTAGCCAAGGGTCAAGTATTTAATCAAAGCGCCAGTCAGCCCGTTGTCAGTCAGCCTATTGTTAGCCAATCTGTAAACCAGCCTCGCGTGGATAAAGACGGTGAGTTGGTACTTAAGTTATCCGACATACTTGCAGAGCAAGGGGCGATTGAAGGGCGGGCACAAGTCCGTACGCAAGAACTTGTTCAGGGCATTGCACAAGACGTGATAGTCGAAGATCTAAATGCCTCTGTAGAATCCCCACAAAAACTTAGAAAAATTACTATTAACCTTTAGGCTAATTCCGACTACACTGTAGTAGGGATTATATAGGTAATTAAATAGCTGGTTAACACAAAGGGAACTTTTGTAGATGAAGATACTAGTTATTGACGATAATACAGTTGTAAGGGATATCTTAGTATCGTGGCTCAAGAGAAGGTATACCAATACTGAGATTTTTGCCACTGGTAGCGGCATAGAAGGGTTGGGGTACGCATTTGCAGTCAATCCAGATGTTGTAATTGTCGATACCACTTTGCCCTTGTATTCGGGCAAGGAGATTTATGCGTTCTTAATAAGTAAGCAGCAGTTTGCAGATCTCAATCAGCCGCTTCCACAAATAATCATTGCACATGAGGGTAGCAACAGTGGCGTTAACAACAGTAATAGCGTTAACAATAACAGCTGGTTGGATAAGTCAGATCAGTCGTTTTGGCAGGAGCTAGAAAATAGGTTTAAGCAGATAGATATGCAACTCCAAACGCCGCGGAAATCTATTTCTGCCAGACTACTCAACTTCTTATTTGCAGTCACGCTGATGGCAGAAACATCGGCTGATAGGCTTATGCGTAATGGGGACCAGAGTAGGTTTGCAGGAACCGACAAAGGGAAGAATGCCCGGTGGATAACTAAGTTGCTGAACAATAGTCTGCCAGTCGTCATTCTGAGAAAAATATTTTGGTTCACCGTCAAGGTACTTTCTGGGACTTTGTATGCTGTGGCGATGCTAATGCAAGGTGGTAGACCCCAGTACGCAACCCTTGATGCAGATGATGCAGCAGTTGATAAAGAGCTCAGAGTGAGGATTTACCCCAGTATTGGGGTAGCACTGACATCACTGTTGTTGATATTGGTACAAACAGGGACCTTTTTCCTGGCTGGTATAGGCATTTTCAACACCAGATTAGAACCAGTACTTTCCTACGGTGCCACAGAGTTTGTGATTACCGTCAAGACTGACAATCCGGGCGTCAGCGGCACTGATGAGTTCACTATTCCAGTTGACCCAAACTATACCTATAACTACGACGTCGATTGTGATGATGCCAACCCGGGGACGAATGTACTTACTGGTCAATCAGATAACGCCACCTGCAGCTATGGGGCGACAGGGACGTATACTGTGGTGATCTCGGGTGATTTCCCAGCCATTTATTTTAACAATAGCGGTGATAGGCGAAAGTTGCTGAGCGTCGAACAGTGGGGCTCGGGCCAATGGCAGAGTATGAGGAGCGCCTTTCAAGGCTGTAGTAACATGGTCCTGAACGCTCTAGATACGCCGGATCTATCGAATGGTCCGAGTTTTAACAGTATGTTCAGTGGCGCAAGCTCCCTGACCACAAATGCAGCCATGAACAGTTGGGATACCAGCGCAGTCACAGATATGAGCTCGACTTTCGCGGGTGCCACTAATTTCAACCAGAACATAAATGGTTGGAATGTCAGCGCAGTTACCGACATTATAAGCATGTTCCATGGTGCCAGTAGTTTCAACCAGGATCTGAATTCATGGGTATTTAATAGCGGCCTGACTTCACTTGCCAATATGTTTACAAATGCCAGCGATTTTAATGGGAATATCGGCGGCTGGAATATAGCCAATATCACCGTATTGGACCGCATGTTTGAAGGTGCCAGCAGCTTTAACCAGGATCTAAATAGTTGGAATACAGCTAATGTCCAAAATATGGGGACAATGTTTAGTGGCGCTTCGGCCTTTAATGGCAATATTACTAGCTGGAATACAGGGAGTGTAACTAATATGGGTTCAATGTTCACAACCGCGACGAGTTTTAATCAGAATATTGGTGGATGGAACGTTAGCAATGTGCAGACAATGTCAGCGATGTTTCAAGGCGCCAGTAGTTTCAATCAAAACTTGAATAGCTGGGCTACCGGCAATGTATCGAGCATGGCCGGCATGTTTAGCAATGCTACGGCATTTAATGGAGATATCAGTAGTTGGGACACCAGTAGTGTAAACTCAATGCCGAGTATGTTTAGCGGTGCAAGTAATTTCAACCAAAACATTGGCAGTTGGGACACAGCAGGCGTCACTAATATGTCGATCATGTTTCAAGCAGCTGGCAGTTTTAACCAAAATTTAAATAGTTGGAATACAGATCTGGTATCAAGTATGTCTAGCATGTTCAGCGGGGCGGGCGCGTTTGATGGCAATATTTCTAGTTGGAATACTGCCAGTGTGAACAATATGTCGCAGATGTTCTTAAATGCCACTAGTTTCAACCAGAACATAAGCAGCTGGAATACCTCTGCAGTGACCAATATGAACAACATGTTCTTTAACGCCAGTAGTTTTAATCAGAATATAGGCGGTTGGAATACGGGCCTAGTAACTAATATGACCAATATGTTCCGCGGTGCCACTAATTTCAACCAAGACATAGGAGGCTGGAATACATCCAGTGCCACTAGTATGGTGGGCATGTTCAACGGTGCCACCAGCTTTGATCGGGACTTAGGAGGTTGGAACATCTCTGCTATCAATACATCTGCTCCAGGGTCATTTAATGATATGTTCTCGGGAGCGGAACTTTCGCAGGTAAACTATGACGCGTTGCTGGTGGGTTGGGCTGGGCAGACGGTCAATTCAGGGTTAACTCTGCATGCTGGAAGTAGCAATTATTGTACGGGTGCCTCGGCGCGGGCAGTGCTGACGGGCGCGCCGAATAATTGGACCATTACTGATGCTGGGATCGACTGCCCGCCGCTGCCAGCGGTGATAAGTTCGGTTACCTCTGCTACCGCAGATGGAAACTATGGAGTAGGAGCAGTTATCGGCGTGCAAGTAGTATTTGATAAGGACGTCAACGTCACTGGTTTCCCACAGCTTACACTCAATACCGGGGCTGTTGTAACCTATTCGTCTGGTAGCGGGAGCGATACACTGCTCTTCAACTATACAGTGGGAGTAGGGGAGAACACAGCTGATTTAGATTATGCCTCTACAAGCGCGCTTAGTCTTAATGGAGGCACTATTATCGATGTGGTGGACTCTTTAGCGGCCAATTTGGCCTTGGTTACCCCTGCTGCAGCTGGCTCACTCGGGGCAAGTAAGAACATCGCAATCTATGGCTCGGACGCAGAAGTGGTGTCAGTGACTTCCTCAAGTAGCGATGGTAGTTATGGAATCGGCGCGGTTATTTTGATCCAGGTGGAATTCAGTCAACCAGTTACAGTTACTGGCGTGCCTCAGCTTCAGCTCAATACCGGCGTAGCTGCGGGCTACGCTTCAGGCACGGGCAGCAGCACTCTAACTTTTAGCTATACAGTTGCAGCAGGACAGACGGCAGCAGACCTGGATTACACCAGTATCAATGCGCTCGAACTCAGCGGTGGGACAATTCAAAACCCTGCTGCAGTTGATGCGATTGTAGATCTAGCCGCTCCTGCAGCGGCTGGCTCGCTCGGGGCAAATAAGAACATACTCATCAACGCAGCCGTTGGTTTTGAGATCACGGGCGGGCCACTAAGCGTCTCTGAGGCGGGTACTCAAGGCAGCTTCACCGCAAAACTAGAGGGCATTCCCCAGACCAATGTGGTTTTGCTGGTCAGCTCAACAGATACCACTGAGGGCGTGGTCTCACCAGCGTCGTTGACTTTCACGCCTGCAAACTGGAATACTCCACAGACGGTTACCTTAGCGGGAGTGATCGATTTTATAATCGATGGGACGCAGAATTACCAAGTCAATGTAGCCGTGGATAGTGCAAACTCCGACAGCGCCTATGGCTTCCTACCAACGCAGAATGTTTCGGCGCAGACAGCCGATACAAATACAGCAGGCCTAGTTGTCGAGCCGCAGCCACCAACTGCAGTAAACATGGTGGCTGGCCAATCGCTGATAAATGCCTTTGGTGTGACTCTTACCTCACAGCCAGTGACGAATGTAGTTATAAGTATTAGCCTAGATTCGGCCAACCTGAGTCTGAGCACTACTAGCCTGACTTTTGGTCCAGCCAACTGGAACACCACGCAGAATGTCGGGGTCAATGCTATCACAGCCTCTCAATCAAACAAGGTGACTTTTGCTGTTAACCCAGCTGCCAGCGATGATAGTTGGGACTCTATGCCAACTCAGATTAGATCTGTAAACATTTCGGCAGTAGAGGAGCAGCCCGAAGTTCCTAGCGCAGGCGAAGCCGAGGGTGGGGGCGAAGATGAGGAGAGTATTCTAGTAGATGGTAATGGTGATGGTATCCCCGACGACAGTCAATCACATGTTGGAACAGTACCAAATCCCGTTACAGGAGGCACCACTACTATTGAGCTAATTGGCGACTGCCTGACCATCTCAGAGTATGAGATTCTGCCATTATCTGCACTTGTAATTGAAGATATCAGCGCGGCGGAGAAGGGCATTGTAGTTTACGAGTACCCATTGGGCCTAGCGAATTTCAAACTCTCCTGCAGCCCGGGCGCGCAATCAGTACAGGTTAAAATCTATTATGATCAGCTTCATGACCTTTCGAACTATATTCTAAGGCAATTTGCTAACTCAGCATACAGTATTGTCTCTGAGTACCGATTTGGGACTTCAATTGTAAACGGGAAGTCAGTAAGCACAGTTACTTTTAATCTAAGTCCTAGAGTTGGTGTAGAGGGGAATCCAATAATTACCGGCACCCTCGGACCTGCAAGACCAGCGCAAGCTGGTGTAGTGGTTACAAGCGGGGGCGTTGAAGTCTGCATCGATAACGCACTTTGGTTGAGAATTATTTTGATACTTCTAGCCGTGGTATTCATGTTTCTAGGAAATAAGTTTCTGTATAGGTTAATTCTACTGGTGTTTGGTGTCTGCCTATGGTGGGCGTTTCTGAGCTGCGGACCCGATTGGGTCACTTTGGCGCTGCTAGTTGTAGGTTTTGTTCTCAGTCTAATTCTGCGTAGGTCAAGTAGCCAGGACGATGATAAGGATAAAAATCGTGAAGTCGAATCGCCAGCACCAGTAATTTAACCTAGTTTCAGAGGCTCGACTAAGAATTTATTGAGCGATTTGCGGCCGATTATCACCTGATAGCTTAGATTCGAGCGATCGTAAATGTTCGCTTTGGTGAGGTACTTGTATCCGCCTAATTCAATAGTTATAGGGATGTATAGTCTGAAGCTCCTGCCGTGGCTTGAGCGGACTGATTCGCAACTATAATCCAGGAGCCCTGCCTTAACTAACGCTTCGTTTATTTG
>CALFHW010000027.1 GCA_937876695.1 uncultured bacterium | reverse complement strand
TAGACCAGTAAGCTTTTACGCACTTTTTAAAGGGTGGCTGCTTCTAAGCCAACCTCCTGGCTGTTTGAGAAACTTCACTTCCTTTCCCACTAAGGTAATATTTAGGGTCCTTATTTGACGGTCTGGGCTGTTTCCCTTTTGAGCATATAAGCTTAGCCCTATAGCTCTAACTGCTGTAATGTACATATCGGTATTCGGAGTTTAACAAGATAAGGTACCCTTTCGGGCCCTAAACCTTATTAGTGCTCTACCCCCAACATTTAAATTACAACGCTAGTCCAAAAACTATTTCGAGGAGAACCAGCTATAACTAGGTTCGTTTGGCATATAACCGCTAACCTTATCTCATCACAGAATTTTGTAACATTCACGTGTTCGAGCCTCCATTATACTTTCGTAAAACTTCACTCTGGACAAGGTTAGATCACCTAGATTCGGGTCTAGTGCATGCGACTCAAATCGCCCTATTCAGACTCGCTTTCGCTTCGGCTCCACTGTTTCCAGCTTAACCTTGCCGCACACAACTAACTCGCATGATCATTCTTCAATAGGCACGCCATCACCGGATATACCGGCTCTGACTGCTTGTAAGCACATGGTTTCAGTAACTATTTCACTCCGCTAACAGCGGTACTTTTCACCTTTCCCTCTCGGTACTAGTTCACTATCGGTCGCAAAAAGTATTTAGCCTTATCACGTGGTTGTGATAGCTTCCCACAGAGTTTCACTTATTCCGTGGTACTTAAGAAAGTTAAAAAGAGATATATACTTTTACTATACGCAGCTTTCATGCTCTATGGCCCACCTTTCCAGATGTGTTCTATTAAATATATATTTTTTCACTCTTCGATATATTTGCTGTTATATCAATAACTCCTTACAACCCCAATAATACACGTGCAGCAACATACGAATTCAGATTCCCAATCGTTGCAACGCAACTTTCAGTTCACATCCTTCTTACATATTATTGGTTTAGGCTCTTCCCTCTTCGTTCGCCACTACTAAGGGAATAATCATATGATCTCTTCTCTCGCAGGTACTGAGAGGTTTCACTTCCCTGCATTCCCTCCTATGTAGCTATGTATTTACTACATGGTTATTGGACATTACTCCAATTGGGTTTCCCCATTCAGAAATCTCCAGGTAATATCGCTCACTTGGCAGCTCCCTGAAGCATATCGCAGCCTGTCGCGTCTTTCATCGGCTTTTTGCACCTAGGCATCCACCATGTGCCCGTAACATTCTTTTTTGAAATGACTTGTTTCTATTCAGTTTTTAATGTGCAACACTTTTACAATCACTTACTTGATATCACTCATATGATATCGAGTAAAAGATTGGTGGAGCTGGGTGGACTCGAACCACCTACCTATTCATTGCAAATGAATTGTTCTAGCCAGGTGAACTACAGCCCCTAAACTATTCTCTTGGTGGGCGTACCAAGAATCGAACTTGGGACCTCAGTCTTATCAGGACTGCGCTCTAGCCATCTGAGCTATACGCCCATGTTGGGCATAAAGCCCAAGTTCAGTGTTTTATTTAAAGAACAATGTTCTTAAAAACTAAATAGTGGCAGGAAAGTCTTAAGGGTACTCCTTAGAAAGGAGGTAATTCAGCCGCAGATTCCCCTACGGCTACCTTGTTACGACTTCATCCCAGTCATAAGCCTTACCTTCGTCATCCAATCTTGCGACCAGACACCTTCGGGTATGACCTACTTCCATGACGTGACGGGCGGTGTGTACAAGACCCGAGAACGTATTCACCGTACCATGGCTGATGTACGATTACTAGCAAATCCAACTTCATGTAGTCGAGTTTCAGACTACAATCCGAACTGAGATCGGCTTTTTAGGATTAGCTCCGCTTCGCAGCTTGGCTACCCATTGTACCGACCATTGTAGCGCGTGTGTCGCCCAGGACATAAGGGCCATGCGGACCAGACATCATCCCCACCTTCCTCCCCGTTTTACCGAGGCAGTTTCCCAAGACACTTGTAACATGGGATAGGGGTTGCGCTCGTTTCGGGACTTAACCCTACATCTCACGACACGAGCTGACGACGGCCATGCAGCACCTGTGTACCACCCTCGAAGGCCGCTCTAGTTTCCTAAAGCCTGCAGGTACATGTCAAACCCTGGTAAGGTTCTTCGATTGCCGTCGAATTAAACCACGCGCTCCTCTGCTTGTGCGGGTCCCCGCCAATTCATTTGAGTTTTAGCCTTGCGGCCGTACTCCCCAGGCGGAATGTTTAACGCGTTAGCTACGGCACTCAACACTTTCAATAAAAACCCGAAGGTTTAAATAAATCATGTCAAACACCTAACATTCAGAGTTTACGGCGTGGACTACACGGGTATCTAATCCGTTTTGCTCCCCACGCTTTCGAGCCTTAGCGTCAGATAAAGGGCCAGTAAATCGCCTTCGCCACTGGTGTTCCTCTCGATATCAACGTATTTCACCACTCCACCGAGAATTCCATTTACCTCTCCCTATCTCAATTCTGGTAGTTTCCGGTGCCCTTCCACAGTTAAGCTGCGGTCTTTAACACAAGACTTACCAAAACGCCTACGCTTCTCTATACGCCCAATAAATCCGGATAATGTTTGTACCCTACGCGTCACCGATGCTTCTGGCACGTAGTTAGCAGGTACTTATTCGTATGGTACCGTCATTTATTCTTCCCATACAAAAGGAGTTTACGATCCGTAGACCTTCTTCCTCCACGCGGTGTCGCTGCGTCAGGGTTGCCCCCATTGCGCAAGATTCCTAATTGCTGCCTTCCGTAGAAGTATGGACCGTGTCTCAGTTCCATTGTGGCTGGCCACGCTCTCACGCCAGCTACCCGTCTTCGCCTTGGTGAGCCATTACCTCACCAACTAGCTGATAGGATACAGACCCCTCTTGAAGCGCCGGAGCTTTAACCATATATATTCCAATATATGATACCATCAGATATTACCTCCCCTTTCGGGAAGCTATTTCTGACTTCAAGGCAGGTTATCCATATGTTACTCACCCGTTTGCCACTAACCAGCGAAATCTCATCGACCGAAGTTTCAAAGATTTCAAGGTTCGTTCGACTTGCATACCTTAGGCACACCGCCAACATTCATCCTGAGCTATGATCAAACTCTCATTGAAAATTTGTTTTGAAATACAATAAAGTATTTCGATTTTTTAGAAAAATGAATTGTTTGGACCTTAAGCATTAAAGCTTAAATTCTTACATATTCGAAAGTTCTATAAT
>CALFHW010000026.1 GCA_937876695.1 uncultured bacterium | reverse complement strand
CGTAACAAGGTAGCCGTAGGGGAACCTGCGGCTGGATCACCTCCTTTCTAAGGAGTAATCTGCAAGATCTGTAAAAGCCTTACACTAATAAAAACTGCTTGCAGATACGGCTAAGCCCCTCGAGTAATGGCCGAGGGTGTGGATTACGGTAACGTGATCCGCCGGATGCATCGTACAATTCAGTTTTCAAAGTTTTTTGAAAGAAGATCATTTTGAGTGCCGGAAACGGAGCGATGCGGAAGCGTCGGAAGCGGAAACCCATGACGGGGCTGTAGCTCAGTTGGCTAGAGCGCCTGCCTTGCACGCAGGAGGCCAAGGGTTCAAATCCCTTCAGCTCCACCATAAAATTCCGGCTTGGGATTGAGGATTTTGAACTTAGGGCGTATAGCTCAGTTGGTTAGAGCGCGTCCCTGATAAGGACGAGGTCCCTGGTTCAAATCCAGGTACGCCCACCAGTAATAAATTTAACGGGAGCAAAGCGTAGCTTTGTTTCCGGTGTTGATTGAAAATCGAAAATTGAATATGTGGATAGATGTAGTCAAATAACCGCACAACTTTGTTAGAGATAAAGTTTTTTTGGTGGTTAAGCTACTAAGGGCACATAATGGATGCCTTGGCTCTGATAGGCGATGAAAGACGTGATAAGCTGCGAAAAGCTTCGGGGAGCTGCAAATAAGCTTTGATCCGGAGATGTCTGAATGGGGCAACCCGCCGGAAGTAATGTTCCGGCATCGACAACTGAATACATAGGTTGTCGAAGCGATACCTGGGGAAGTGAAACATCTCAGTACCCAGAGGAAAAGAAATCAACCGAGATTCCGCTAGTAGTGGCGAGCGAACGCGGAACAGCCTAAACCCGGCAGTTTACTGTCTGGGGTTGCGGGACTCCAATGTGATATGAGTAATGGTTAGCAGAACGGTTCAGGAAAGTTCCGGGCGCAGAGGGTGAAACCCCCGTATGCGAAAACTATTACCGATCTAGGAGTATCCCAAGTAGGACGGAACACGTGAAACTCCGTTTGAATCCGGGGGGACCACCCTCCAAGGCTAAATACTAATCAGAGACCGATAGTGAACCAGTACTGCGAAGGAAAGGTGAAAAAGAACCCCTGTTAGGGGAGTTAAAAGAACCTGAAATTATGTGCCTACAAAGTGTGGGAGCGCAAGTGACCGCATGCCTTTTGCATAATGAGTCTGCGACTTACTCTAAGCGGCGAGGTTAAGTTTATAACGTAGCCGAAGCGAAAGCGAGTACGAATAGTGCGACTAGTCGCTTGGAGTAGACCCGAAACCGAGTGATCTAACCATGGCCAGGCTGAACCTCCGGTAACACGGAGTGGAGGGCCGAACTCGTACATGTTGAAAAATGTTGAGATGAGCTGTGGTTAGGGGTGAAAGGCCAATCAAACCCGGTGATAGCTGGTTCTCTTCGAAATAGCTTGAGGGCTAGCCTTGAGTTTAATTGATCTGCGGGGGTAGAGCACTGATTGTTCGCGGGTCCCTACCGGGATACCAACAACTATTAAACTCCGAATACCGTAGATTCTATCTCAGGAGTCAGACTGTGGGGGATAAGCTTCATAGTCGAGAGGGAAACAGCCCAGACCGCCAGTTAAGGTCCCAAATTTAGACTAAGTGGATTGAAGGATGTGAAGTTGCACAGACAGCCAGGATGTTGGCTTAGAGGCAGCCATCATTTAAAGAGTGCGTAATAGCTCACTGGTCGAGTGATTTTGCGCCGAAGATGATCGGGACTAAGTCTAAAACCGAAACTGCGGACTGTAAGTAATTACAGTGGTAGAAGAGCGTTGTTTACGGATCGAAGCCGATGTGTGAACGGAGGTGGACTGTAAACAAGTGACCATGCAGACATGAGTAGCGATAAAATAGATGAGAATTCTATTCACCGAAAACCCAAGGTTTCCTGGGCCAGGTTCGTCCGCCCAGGGTTAGTCGGACCCTAAGGCGAGGCCGAAAGGCGTAGTCGATGGAAGACAGGTTAATATTCCTGTACTACCTTATCGGAGTGATGAAGGGGTGCAGTATGCTAGGTAATCCGCCGATTGATAGTGGCGGTTTAAGGCTGTAGGGTGGGAAATAGGCAAATCCGTTTCCCTTTAACCTGAGAGCTGATGAGGAGTGAGTCCCTCGGGACAAACGAACTTACCGATGCTTTGCTGACAAGAAAAGCTTCTAAACGTTGATGATAGGGTACCCGTACCGTAAACCGACACAGGTGGGTGAGGCGAGAAGCCTAAGGTGCGCGAGAGAAACCACGTTAAGGAACTCGGCAAATTAACCCCGTAACTTCGGGAAAAGGGGTGCCGCCATGGTGAAGGGACTTGCTCCCCGAGCTGTTGGCGGTTGCAACAAAGAGGCCGCTGCGACTGTTTAACAAAAACACAGCACTCTGCTAACTCGCAAGAGGATGTATAGGGTGTGACACGTGACCAATGCCAAAAGGTCAAAGGAATCTGTCAGCCGCAAGGCGAAGCAGTGAACTGAAGCCCTGGTGAATGTCGGCCGTAACTATAACGGTCCTAAGGTAGCGAAATTCCTTGTCGGG
>CALFHW010000025.1 GCA_937876695.1 uncultured bacterium | reverse complement strand
CGAGTTCTCTAATGTCTTTATGGGAGGTTAAAACGAAATTTAGCAATGGAAAACGTTCCTTGGCAGATACTATGAAGTTGATTGCTTCTGTTAGTAACTCAGCCGGTAGTCTATCAAATCTACTCAATACTAAAACATGATTCTTTCTCAATCTACCTATGGCCTCGGCATAATCGATTAGGACCAACAGTAGTAACTGATCGCTATGATGTGTAATGGCATCGAGATAGCGAGCTTCCAGAACTCTGAGGGTAGTCTGTTCGAGTTCTCTGTTTGCGATACTTCTAAAAACCCTGAGGATTGTCAGCCAGAGATTAAAGTTTGTTAGTTGGCTTAGCGAGCCCAGATCAACTATCTGGCCTGGGTAGGGCAGGCTTGGCGCGAATAATCGCAGCATTTCGTTTATGCCAACACGCCTCATCCCTAACAATAAAATGTCACGGCCAGATTCTATTGCTTCACAAATAGCATTGAAGTCTTGCTTTCGAAAATCTTTCACAATGTCATGATTATATCCCAAAATTGTCTCAAATAGGTCAAGTTTGCCCTCCACCGTATATAGTATGCTGGTTCTCATGGCTGAAACTGTACATGAAAAAATACTTGAAGATGATGAGCTATTGCTTACATTTAGTGAGCAGCAGGTTCGCTCGCTGCTTGACTCAACCCACACAAACCACGGCGGCGTAAGCTATGCCGAGGCAGTTTGGCAGGGGCAGGTTTCACTCGAAGGAAATATTACAAATAGGAAAGACGCACATGATCTGAGTTTATCTAGAGAATCATGGCACATGAGCGTGTTTTGTCTGCCGATGATTTATACCAATGAAGGTACTTTTGTACTGCTGATGCAGAGGACGGGTGGTGGCAGAGATAATCATTCCAGCACTTTTACCCCACCATGTGGGCATGTTATGAACGGTAATTCGCCTAGGCAAGAGACAATGACAGAATTGATGGCTGAAGGTGGTGTAAGCCAAGATCTACTGTCACAAGAGCCAATTCTAACTGGTGTGGTTGGGAGGGAGTCTATCGATTCTGGTAAAAATAGAGTGAACAGAGAGGTTGTATTTTGTTCGGTCGCAACAATAAACACTGACTTATCCCCTGAAATGCTGCTGCAAGATTTATTAGCTTCATCTGGCATCGATAGTAATGAAGTTAAAGGCTTGGCACTTGTGCGTTTAGAGCACCTAATGGAAGTCTACACAGCTGAGGATGAATCCCAAAGAAATGCCGGCATGCAGATTATACTTGATTATCATATCGATCCCCTAACGAATCAAATCGCTCGCTCTGCGAATGGAACCCACATGCCCATGAGAGGCACAGCAGCAGTAATCGCAGCACAAATTGCAGGACAAATTGTAGGTTAATTGTGTTAAATTGAAGTATGGGTATAAGAAAGGTCTGTCTAATCACCGGTGCAACTTCTGGAATCGGTCTAGAGACAGCCAAAGGGCTGGTAGCTGAGTTTGATTTAATTCTAATTTCTAGGAATCAAGCTAAAGCGGACGCTTCTGTTGCCGAATTGAAACAAATTAATCCCGAAGCTCAAATAGATAGCTATATAGCTGACCTCTCTCTGTTGCGAGAAGTAAACCGCGCAGCTGAATTGGTCTTAGCAAATCACAAATCCATAGATATTTTAATAAACAACGCTGGGACAATTGTAGGTGGATATGAGCTTACAGGAGAGGGCATAGAAAAGACTTTTGCTACAAATCATCTCTCCGCTTTTCTACTCACCCAGATGCTGATGCCGCTGCTGAAGGCAGCGGCGCAGAAAGCCGGCGAGGCTAGGGTAGTGACGGTTGCTTCCAATGCGCACTTCACAGGTGGCATTGATTTTCAGCAACTGGAGACGCGCAAATCGTATAATAGCTACCGAGCCTATGCGGATTCCAAGCTGATGAATGTGCTGTTTGCGTTGGAACTAGGCCGCAGGCTGCAGCAGGAAGGTTTTGCCCAGATCACTTCCAATTGCCTGCACCCAGGCGTGGTGCGCACTGGCTTTAGTGTGGGTGGCAAAGGCCTTTTCGAGAGAATTTTCAGTCTATTTAGGCCATTTATGATCTCTGCAGCTCAAGGAGCCGCTACCTCGATATTTCTTGCGAGTTCTACCGAAGTGAAAGGTATCTCCGGCCAGTACTTCAGCCACCAGCGGGCTAGAAAGCCTTCTAGACTGGCACGCGACCCGCAAATAGCTGCAAGATTATGGGAAGCATCCGAGAGTATAGTACAAAAGGTGCTTAGCTCATAAAGTTGAGAATTATTTTGAGGCATAGATCTAGGGTAATTCCACTCGGATCTTTAAGCGGGTTGTATTCCACAAGGTCAACTGAATAGCTAGGATGCATTTTTACCTGGGCGAATATATTTTCCACCTCTTCCAGAAATAGCCCTTCTGCAGCAGGTATTCCAGTTGCAGGTGCAATTTTTTCGGAGAAAGCATCTACGTCGATAGATAAATGCAAATGATTTGCATTATTGATAAAGCAAGATATTTGTTCCCAACTACTTTTAATCTTATCTCGAAAAATTCGATTCACTCCTACTTTATCTAAGAACTCTATTTCAGCGGGCTCACAATTTAAGCTGCCAACGTACAGCAGCTGATGTGGTTCCAGCTTATGAGCAACCTGCCTGTCAATCTCGCTAATCCCCGTTTCACCCAAAAAAGGCCTGACCCACATACCGTGGAAATTACCAGATGGGGAAGTATACTTAGAGTGAATGTCTGTATGCGAGTCTATCTGTAGCATACGCACGTTTTCAGCTCCCCTTAACTTCAAAACGGCTTGCAGCGACATGAATGAAATACTGTGATCGCCTCCTAATGTGAGAAGAAGCGGCCAGGCCTTTTTATCTTGTCTATCTTGCGATTGTGCTTGCCTCAAGGCAGATAGTATTTTCTCTGTTCCATCAGAGTATAGACCCGCGAGGATTTTGTTGTATGTATTAGTTTGGGACCCATTTGCACCGTTCACCTGGTCGCTGATCCTCTCCGGCGAGTCAAAATCTAGCACTAGTGTTTTGCTATCAGCAACTTCAAGGGTACCCGCAATCTTTTCGCCACCTAGCTCCACCCCAGAATTGTTGTCACCACTACCCCCAAAGGGCACATTTAGCAGACCTAGTCGTGATTTTGCAACTACTACGAGCATGGCTAGATTACGCCGCTAAGATTCGCTCACAAACTTAAACCGAGGCTGTTTTACACCCTCATACTCCACTTCCTCCAAAAACATAGCCAGCGGCCTGACCCAGAGTTTGCTTTCCTCATTTTCATATAGCGTCACATAGACTACCATTTTCTCTAGCGTCTCGCTGTGCTTGGCTATACCCATTACGAGATATTTATTGCCTTTGTAATGTTGATAAACTCCCATTTTAAGTTCCATAATTGCGAGTAGGTAATAAGTATTAGTTCAAGTGTAACATCAACCCAAGCGGTTGAGTATTATCAAGTAGGTAATTATCGATGCTCCAAATAAATACCAGATCTTTAATAACAGCGCGCCTGTGCCTGTAACCTCGTAGTACTTATAAAATGCTCTAATTCTAAACTTCTTAGCCCTCACTACCAAAATTGTCACAAAAAGAATGTGGGGTAAGACGACAAATGCGAGGTAGTTTGATAGCGAGAACAACTCAGCATTAGGGAAAAAGAACGCCAAACCCACAAAGATAAATCCAAGGCTCACTTGAACCGCTACTATACTTATGAATATTTCAATAAAACTATTGGCCCTGATTCTACTGCGGTAGAGTCCAGAAATCATTGCAGATAGCAGGCCAATTCCTAAGATAATGAAGAACAAACCTATTAGTATGTACCTAATTTCATCGCTGACAATAGTCAAAAAACCACAGATCAATGATGATGAGAGAAAGGTTATTATTCGGGCCTTGGGAGATAATTTATATTTCATTGAGGGAATTGTAGAGATTCTCGTCGATGTCAATCTGACCTTCCGCTAAAGCTTGCAGACGGCGTTTCTGGGATTGTTCACCAGGGAAATATATTTCATCAAAGCCCTTCATCTTGGGAGATTCTTTTAGCTCGGTAATGGCAGTGGTTACGTCGCGTTTAAAGTCCTGCAAATCGCGAATGATATTCGGGTCGATTAAAATCATCAACGAGCCCCAACCTCCTGGCACATTTCCGCCTGTTCGGGACGCTGTAAGCGCCCCGCCAAGAAGCTCAACAATAAACGCCAGGCCCGAGCCTTTGTGGCCGGCAATAGGCAGCAGCCCGCCCTCTAGCGCTGCTGCAGCGTCGGTGGTAGGTTCTCCTTTACCATCAATAGCAGCGCCCTTAGGCAGCTCTATCCCCTGAGCCTTGGCGAGCAGCAAGTGCCCCCAAGTTATTTGAGAGGATGCCATATCTAAGATGACGGGAATCCCTTCGGTGGGAATGCCGACAGTTAAAGGATTTGTACCCCATAAATCTTTTATAGATCCGTGAGGCACCAATCCACCGGCCGAATTATTAAAAGCGATCAAAATTAGATCTTTTTCCGCTGCTTTCCGAGCATACAAGCCAATCAGTCCTGTTGTGGGCGCGGTGTTTGTAGTGCCGACCACACAGATTCCGCTAACTTTGACCTTGGCAAACCCCATATCTAAAGCTTTGTTGGCCACGTAGAAGCCAGTTTTATTTTTGCCATCGACCAGCAGTGATACCGGCGTTTCCTTGGCAACTGAGATCTGCTCCGCAGTCATGCTGATAGATCCATTATCAAGCATTTTCTTGATCCAGGGAATGCGAATGAAACCGTGTGATGATTTACCAGTCAGTGCGCCCTCTAGCAGGTTCTCGGTGATGTATTCAGCTTCCTCCGAGTTAAATCCAAAATTCCCCAGTATTTGATTTGATAGCTTTCGCGCAGCCTCGATGCCAATTTTCATGTAGTGATATGCATTTATTTATACCTGATTTTACTTGTTTGATCATGCAGGCACAAGTGGTGAAGTAGCATTGGTTGGATCTAATATTTTGATATTTCAGTTAATCCGGCTTACAATTAACTACCTATGCAAAATGTAATATTGGTTCTGGGTGGCGGAATAAACATAAATGGTCTAAACAAGAGGTCAAAAGAAAGGCTGGATAAGGCCCTGGAAGTATACAAGGAGACGGATCTAGTGCTAATTTCTTCACGTTACGGGTTTTATACCGCTCCACCGATAAGCGAGAAAGGCTTTCCAATTGACGATGCGTATGTTGAAGCCGATTACCTTGTCAGTAAAGGGGTCAAGAAGGAATCTATCCTAATTGAAAACAATGCATTAGATACAGTAGGTAATATGTACTTTTCAAGGGTAAATCACCTCAGTTGGATGGATTTCGACAAAATAACTGTGGTCACGTCTAAGTTTCATATGCAGCGGTCCAAGATACTATTTGACTGGATTATGTCCCTCACTCCAGTTATGGACTCAAAATTTGAAGTTGAATTTGTAGCGGCGGAGGATAGTGATGAAGACGGCGAACTGCAAAGACTTATTGCTAGCGAGGAAAAGAAGATTATCAGCCTGGCAAAGCATATGGAAGGCATAACTACCATGAAAGAATTCCACCAGTGGTTTTATAGCATCCATGATGCTTATGCCTACCCGAGGGTTTTCTAGAACCTTTTAACTAGAAAATCGCGTGGTCTGCCACTTATACTGCCACTCATAAATCTCTCGAAACCCTTGGCTTCATAATAGGTGGTCGATTCTTGCACCGAAGATACCCATAACTCAACTGCGCCCATAGCCTTTAGTTCTTGCTGCAGGAAATTGATAAGTTTGCTGCCAATTCCCTGGCCTTGATATTTGTCGTCAACTCCGAAGAATCCTACCCAATAAGCCTCTTCTCCTGGGAATTTATCTCCCATTGCAGGTTTAGCATAATTCACATTATCTTGGTACCAACCAATTACTCCAATTACGACGCCGCCCACAAGCGCAACATAATACTTTTTCAGTTCATCAAGGTGATGATTGATCTCCTCTCGGGTATCGAGACCCAGCTCCAGGAGTAGGTCAGAAGCCGCGGAATAAGTCTCCTTAGAAAGCGATCGAATTTGGAGTTTGCTTGACTGTTTTCCCTTCAACTCCAGTTTATTTGTAGGATCACTATGCGCGCCTTTGCTGCCCACATGTTTGTCACTTATTTGAGGTCCATTTTTGATAATATGCACGATCGCCATAGCATGACCGCGTCCTAGGTCGAAGTCCTCTTTCAGCCAGGCTATAATCGCACCTGCTTTGGTGTCTGGACTATCAAAGCCTTTGGTTTTGGCTATGGCAATAAATTCCTCGGGGGTTTTGCCAGTTTTTTGTTCGATGTTATCTAAGTATGCTTGAAATGACATAGTATTGGTTACTAAATTAAATTACAAGACTGCTAATTTTAGAATATCACTTTTATGGGCAGTCCCTTTTTTCTGTCTTCAAAGATTTGGATGAACTTGTTGAGTTCGCTTTTAAATTCAGCATCTAACTCAGACACTTTTTTGATTTCTCCTTCAATGAGGACTTTAGGATCAAAGTATCTGGCTTTGAGCTTTGTATGAACGAAGTCTGCGTCGCTTTCGTCACTTGCAATAACTGTATTGAACTGATTCTCAAAAACCCTGAAATATTTACTTTCGAATTTGTCTCTATTTTGGCGCATCAAATTGAAAACATGTGCATCAGTCAAAAGTAGGTCAGCTTCTGTGATCCAGCCATCTTTAAGCCCAGCTCGCAAGATATCGATGGTGGCTTGGTAGATTACGGCTATCTGAGGATCGTAGATCACATGCCACATAGCTTTATTGCCCCTGCTGGCGAATTCTTTGGCTACGTCTACGTCTTTGAAGGCGATCTGGCCATTGTGTAAGGTGGCATTTTCTATAACCTTCTTGCCGAAGTGATCTCCGGCATGGAACACCGATTCTAAATCTCTGACTGCATAATCCAGTCTATCAGTACCAATATCTGGCAAACTATTTTTAATCAGCAAATATTCATCGACAGGTTTGATAGCTATGCCTGCCTCGGCCAGTATGCTTTCTACTTCGTCCCAGCCGGGTAATTTGCTTAGAGATAATTCATGCGCATTTTCGCTGGCGTCTTCATGTGCCTGATCCACCAGATGCGAAAATGCATAGTGCCCCACATCGTGCAGCAGAGCCGCAACTTGAGTTTCTAAATCGCCACCGAGTTTATAGGAGGCATACCAGACTCCGATTGAGTGCTCGTACCTTGTAGTCTGATAACCTTCCTCGAACACGAAGTTAACCGCGCCATATTGGTTTATTTCTTTGAGTCTCTGAAATGGTTTGGTGTTTATTAAGCGCAGAATGATCTCGTTTTCTATCTCAATCTCGCCGTATATTTTATCGTTTATTTTCATGGTTAATTGTAACAAATCGTTCTGCTATAATTTCACATGGGCATTCTATATCTCACTTCCGAAATACATTTTGTGGCCTCGCAGGTATATGCTGATATAAAGGCCCACAAAGAGTCCGCACCAACTAGCTACAGGACGGCATTTATCACTACTGGCGCTGAAGAAAAGCAAAGCCCCCTGTGGGTCGATGACAATCGCAAGGGCTTGCAAGAAGCTGGGTTTGATACTTTTGACTACACTTTGACTGGCAAGACGCCTGAGGATATCGCCCGCGATTTGAAGGATGTGGGGATAATTCATGTCAATGGCGGCAGCTGTCATTGGATAGTTAAGCAAGCTCGCAGCAGCGGCTTTGATATTTGGATCAAGCAGGCAATTTCTAGAGGGGTGATTTACATAGGGTCGAGCGGCGGCTCAATTGCAACAGCGCCGGATATCTCTAGCATTTATCGCACTACTCAGGAGTACCCTATGGGGCTAGGAATCGCCCCGGTGCATATAGTGCCACATTGGAATAGAGTTGACAGACTCGCGAAAAACCTAGAGGATAGACTGCCAAAACTCGCTGCCGAGCAGCACAAGCTAGTCTTGCTCAATGACAATCAATTCCTCAAAATCGAAGGCGGCGCTATCCAGTTTTTTGATGTGAGAGGCTGATTGGTTGGCGGATTCAACTAATTTCTGACCGTCTGCGGTCATACCCATCACAAACTACCCCTCTATACTTTCTAAGTAAATTCTTTGCGAAAAGCGTCCATTCGTTTCAGCTTTTTGGGCACGTATTTTCTCTAGCTCCTTAAATGTCATGCCCATTGAATCACAATAGGCATAAATAATCTCTAGTAAGTCCGCAAGTTCAGTTTTATCGTGCTCTTCAAGAAACTCTTTTTGTTCCTCAATAAGCTTTTTGTCTAATTCACGGAGAAACTCATTCTCGGATAAAATCCTGGTGGTACTAATTTGCCCTTTCGCCTTGATGATAGCAGGTATATTATCCCTGACTAGCTTGCCAATCTTCTTCATAACTCATAATAGCACTCGACTGGATTTGATTTCTACAAGATTCGGCAACTGGTTCATCATTCACGCATTACCATTCCATTCATTTAAAAATCTGTCTACGAACCCAACCATATATGAATGTCTTTCATTTGCAATATTTTTGCCCGTTTTAGTATTCATGTTGTCTTTTAACTTGAGTAACTTTTCGTGAAATAGATATTGGTGACCCCACCGGGAATCGAACCCGGATTGCAGGATTGAGAATCCTGTGTCCTAACCGTTAGACGATAGGGCCGCAATTGCGCAGTTGTAGCTGCTATTTAGTTGTAACTACTTCTAGATCCTGTCTGCAGCTGGCTAGAATGCTTTCTATCTCCTCCTGCCTGAGCTTGCGCCTTAACTTGCTTACAAACCCAAGCCGACTAGATCTCACTATGGATTCTAACAAATTTAGATCTTTTTTAACATAGATACCTCTGCCAGGGAGTACCTGTTTACTATCGGCTACTAATATGCTGCTCTGATTGCCACCAGCGTCTACCTCAACCACTACAAACCTCCACATATTAGTTCTAAGGTGTTTCTCTCTGGTAGCAGAGCAAGTGCGAGTAAAAGCCTGTGGCATTAATGCTCCTACTTCTTTGTCTTCTTGGCTTTTGGCGCAGCTTTCTTCTTGGCTTTGGGCTTAGTTTCTACTTCTGGGCTTGCAACTTCTGCAGTATCGGCGGCTTCTGTAGGCTCTGCAACTGCGGCAGTATCTGCTACTTCTTCTCCTGCTTCTTCACCTTCAACCTGCTCTTCAGCGATTTCACCAGTACCTACGATATCGAGCTTCCAGCCGGTTAACTTAGCTGCTAGCCTTACGTTCTGGCCGTCTCGGCCGATTGCCAGGGAAAGCTGATCTTCTGGCACCATAACTTCGGCGTGCTTTTCTTCTTCGCTGACAACAGTCACCTTTTTGACTTCAGCTGGGCTCAAGGCGTTGGAGATGAACTGATTCTGTTTGTCATCCCAAAGAATGATGTCTAGTTTCTCTTCACGGTTATCAAATCTCAGCTCGTTCATAATGGCATTTATTCTAGCGCCTCTTTGTCCTACGCATGAACCGATTGGATCGATGCCATCTACATTTGAAGTGACTGCGATCTTGGATCTGGAACCAGCTTCTCTAGCGATTTGTTTGATCTCGACTGAGCCGCTACTTAGCTCTGGAACCTCTAGGAAGAACAATGCCTTGATAAAGTCTGAACTAGCCCTTGAGACGAGAAGGGTGCGTCCACGTGGTGTTTCGGCGATTTCTTTGAGTAGAACCTTGTGTCTGCTGCCGCTCTTGTAGAACTCGCCGGGGATGCGATCGTCTGCAGGCATGATAGCAAGTGTCCTCCCAACTTCCCAAATGACATTATCGCCATCCATTCTTTGTACCACTGCGTATTCGATTTGACCGATTTTATCTTCAAACTCCTTCAACTGGGTCTCGCGCTCAGCCTCTCGAACCTTTTGCAGGATAACCTGTTTGGCAGCTTGGGCAGCAACTCTACC
This sequence comes from uncultured bacterium, assembly GCA_937876695.1. Taxonomy (GTDB): domain Bacteria; phylum Patescibacteriota; class Dojkabacteria; order CALFHW01; family CALFHW01; genus CALFHW01. Next base: position 2,120 of record CALFHW010000025.1, on the reverse strand, counting down.
GAAATCTCCGTGAGGTGTGATATCTAGCTCGATTTCGTCACCCAGTTCGATGTCATCGATAAGCCCCTTGGCCTCTTTGAACGATATCTCACTGTCAGCGTCACTGACCTCTTTGACTACTTTCATGAGCTGAACAACCGAAATCTGACCAGCAGCTGGATCGATTTTAACTTGAATCTGGACAGTACTTTCCTCTGGGTAATTCTCTCTAAACCCAACTTGGATAGCCTCTGAGATCGCTTCCAATACTTCCTGAGGATCAATATTTCTCTCCGCTGCTATTTGATTAACTGCCGCAATAAAATCTGTTTGCACTGCCATAATTCTTGTTATCTGATAAAATTTAAAACCAATGGTTGATTTTAACATAAGATCGAGAAAAAAAGCTGGTAATAGTGCTACTAGTTCATTAGATTCTACAAAGGGCATGACTAATAGCCTTGCCTGGGGGCAAAGCGCTATCTCCGAAGAGCTTTCCCGGGATGCACAATTAGACTCTCAATCGCAAGAACAGGAGGACGAGAAATTCCCTAGCCTGGTAGATCTAGACGTATCTGAGCAGACTGCACCAGAGCAAGAGCGTATGGAGTTTGCCTTAGACCGCACCAGAGTGACTAAGATTAAGCAGTTGCAAAGTGATGTTAGACGCTGGGAGGGCATCATAGAGGTCTTGCCATTCTGGCGCATGGCAGTTAATCCCATCAATGTCACCACTGCACTTCTTAGCTCCTTGATCATGGCAGGCCTGGTCTATCTCAATTTCTCCAAGATCCCTGATGAGATGCTGTTTTACTACTCTCAGACCAACAGTAGCTGGCTGCTTATGGATAAATCGCTATTTTCTTTAGTGCCAATTGGATTTTTTGTTATACAATTACTGTTATTGAGATTGAAGAGATCGGTGTTCAATTTTGATCGCAGACTCAGCGTAGTGATGGCAGTGACCCAGGTGTTTTTCAGTGTGATGGGGATAATTGCCACTTTGCAGATCTTGAGTCTAGTATTAGTTTAGCGGCTTTTATAAAAGCTAACTGGCATGGAAGAGATACTAGCAATTTTTAGCCAATACGAAGGTCTACTAGGTATTATCTTGGTGGCTGGACTAACTAGTTTCATTCTGACGCCGCTTTCTGGAGCCATCGCGTTTAAAATTGGCGCAGTTGATAAGCCTGCCAGCATGAGAGATCGAGGTGATAAGACGAGACACCGCAAAATTCACGATAAGATAATGCCCCAGCTCGGTGGCCTGGCGGTGACGATCGGTATGGTGGTAGGTATTTTTCTAGCTTACCAGTCGGGGCTAATGAGCACCATTGATAGCTGGCAGTTTACCCAGATTCTAATAGGCCTCGCTGTAATTGTGATGCTGGGAATTTGGGATGACATAGTAGATGTGCCCGCTAAGACTCAGTTTTTCATTCAGATAATTGCTGCCTTAATCATAACTTCCGCAGGAATCCGCATCGACTTAGTTGAGATCCTAGGGCTCCAGCTCGACTTCAATGTCCTAGAGTTTACTATCAACCTAGGCGAGAGGGTGCTTTATTTTAGTCCTTTGGCGGATTTCATCACCGTGATTTGGATTGTGGGAGTGGTGAATGCTATCAACTGGGTAGATGGTATTGACGGCCTATCTGGGACAATGGCTATGGTGGCTGCCTTTACTATGATGTTTATAGCTACTCGAAACTCGGCTGTCTTAGCAGCTGTAATGGCAGCTGTGTTGGGTGGCGCAGTATTCGGGTACCTTCCATTCAATCTCCCCCCTGCTAAAACCTATTCGGGTAGCAGTGGCGTGATGACGCAAGGGTTTCTACTAGCAATTCTGGCTATCGTGTCCGGTGGTAAACTCACAACTTCTATTATAATTTTAGCCTTGCCACTGATTGACGCTGCTTGGGTTTTACTGGGTAGGTATGTAAGAAATAGACGGGAGATCAAAGGGCCACTAGATCTGCTAGCCATCAGCGATAAAACCCATCTACACCATAGACTACTGGATATGGGGATGAGCAGGAGGCAAACATTATTCATCGAAGTCACAATATTCTTGATTTTCTGCATCGCGGCTTATCAATTATCCGGTTTTAGCCAACAAACAGTTGCGGTTCTAGTAGCTG
>CALFHW010000024.1 GCA_937876695.1 uncultured bacterium | reverse complement strand
ATTCAAAGACCGACTTCGGCCGAAGCCTCCATCTGCTGCCACTTTCAACCGGCATGCTTTGTCACCTCTCGCGGTCACCAACTTTAACTGTAGACGGTGCAGGAATATTGACCTGCTGTCCATCGGCTACGCCAATCGGCCTGGCCTTAGGTCCCGACTAACCCTGGGACGAACATCGTTGCCCAGGAAACCTTGGGTTTACGGCGGGGTAGGATTTCACTACCCTTAACGTTACTTATGTCTGCATCCTCACTTGTTTGCGCTCCACGTTCAGTTACCTTCCCGCTTCAAGGCACAAACAACGCTCCCCTACCACTGCTCTAAAAGAGCAATCCATAGCTTCGGTATAACGCTTATCGCCAATCATTTTCGGCGCGAGATCTCTCGATGAGTCAGCTATTACGCACTGTTTAAATGGTGGCTGCTTCTAAGCCAACATCCTCACTGTCAGTGAAGTCTCACTTCCTTTCCACTGAGCGGCATTTGGGCACCTTAGCTGCAGGGCTGGGCTGTTTCCCTTTCGACAATGAAGCTTATCCCCCACTGTCTTACTGCCATGCTACATTCGAGGGTATTCGGAGTTTGATTGAGTTTGGTAGGCGGGTGTGCCCCCTAGCTCATTCAGTGCTCTACCCCCCTCGATCAGCGCATGACGCTGCACCTAAATACATTTCGGGGAGAACCAGCTATTACGGGGCTTGATTAGCCTTTCACTCCTACCCACAGCTCATCCGAGAACGTCTCAAGGTTCACCAGTTCGGTCCTCCACGTCGTATTACCAACGCTTCAACCTGGCCATGGGTAGATCGCCTCCGCTTCGGGTTCAGCCCGTGCGACTTGTCGCCCTGTTCGGACTCGCTTTCGCTCCGCCTCCGTCCCATAAGGACTTAGGCTTGCCACACAGACTGACTCGCAGACTCATTTTGCAAAAGGCACGCCATCACCGGACAAGCCGGCTCTGACACCTTGTAGGTATGTGGTTTCAGGTACTATTTCACTCCGCTCACGGCGGTTCTTTTCACCTTTCCCTCGCGGTACTTGTTCACTGTCGGTCACCAGCTAGTATTTAGCCTTATGCCGTGGTCGGCACATCTTCACACGAAATGCCACGTGGATCGTGTTACTCTGGGAGTCCCTAGGCGTTGTCTGGTTTTCAGTTACGGGCCTCTCACCCTCTCTGGAGCGATTTTCCATTCGCTTCACCTAAC
>CALFHW010000023.1 GCA_937876695.1 uncultured bacterium | reverse complement strand
AGGTAGACGAATATTCCTAGTCCGGTAAGTATGGTTCCAATTATTATTTTAAAACTATTTTCGTCTAGTGCGGTGTCAGGTAAGATTTTTACATCAATTATAAATAATCTAGTATCTATAACTTCGCCAGTATCATCCAGGAGTTCGATCTTGTTGAGGCCGACTTTAGCCTGGTTGCTGGGAAGTTGCCAATCCTGGCTAAGGCTACTGCTAGTCTCTTCTACGCCGTTTACTCTTACCCTCGGAGACTGACCAGCTGCTGAAAAACCAGTGATTAAACCGGCTGACTGGACGCTGAAGTTTGTAGGCGAGAAGATGCTGGGCTGTGAAGCTAGGCGCAGGCTGATAGGTGAGTCGCTGTTGTAGACGGCGCTGCTAGTGACGCTTTGGCCATAACTTCCAGTGGCGAGGACAGATAGACTTGTGCCATTGGTGATGCTCACGTAGGCAGTCCGAGCCTCATTGAGCATGCTGCCTAGAGACAGCGAGAAGTTACCGTCGACAGTTACTGGCGCGCTGACGAATAGACCGGTGCTAGTTCTGGCAGCGACGATGGTATCTCGGCTCAGCTCAGCAGAAGCGGGTAGGTTGTTGGCTCTGCCAATTAGCGCAGAACTTAGGGCGTTGTAATTGGTGGCAGGGATGCTAGCCGTGACGCCGCCTTGCAGAGCCACTGGTAATGGCGGCGAATCAGTGGCAGCCGGGATGATTACCGCAAATGGGGTGGCGACTGGTATAGTACCATCCAGACTGAAAGTAGGGCTGACGCCTGATTTATAGCTGGCTGCGTAAGTTGAGAACTTTTCCTGCATAGCTTGGCTAGCAGTCAACATGTTGATGCCGTAGGATCTGCCGTTGCTGCTCAGCTGGAACTGGAACTTAGTACCAGCAGGGATAGAGCCGCTACTGGCGCTGGCAGTGTGGGTAAAGCGAGACTTGGCGTTTGTAATGCTGCCGTCTCTAGGGTCTACAACTTTGCTGACATTGCCAGCTTCTAGTATTTCTAGAAAGCCGATAGTAGCAGTTTTGGTGCTCCAATTGACAGTAAAACCTGTAGGCGAGAGATTACTGATAAATATGTCATATGGCGCTTCGGGATTGATAATCTCAGCTCCACTCGAATATGGCTCGGTGAGCATTCCCGTAGAAATAGTATCAGCGTCAGGTAAGCTCGCAGGTGGTGTCACCGGCGGCGTGACTGGCGCGGAGGTAGGCGGGGTTGTTGGCGGCGTAACAGAGCCCCCGCCTAAATCTGGCTGGCCGCCAGGTGTTATTTTTTCAGCCGGATCAAAAGCTAGGGCGGTCTGTTTAAGCTCTAAATTGCCCACGGAATTGGTGGCGACTGGAAACTGCGCTTTGGCTGTGCCGGCAGTTAAGGTGTTCACATAAATAATCATGTCTTTGCCGGTACGGTCTGCCTCACCGCCAAAATTATTGCGGTCCAGCACAAAAGTCTCATTTTGCATTAAGTAAGAGGCCACACCAGTATTGCCTGAAGTATCTCCCGCAATAGCATATACTAATCCCTCTTTCAATCCTGAAGAGGTGATCCGGCCATAAATAGGGCTAGGTACGCTCACGCTGCCCACAGCCACAGTCTTGCCTTTCCATGCCGCGTCGGTAAAGTTACTACCACCAGAGTTGATAGCGATGGTGTATTCAGTTTCAGGCGCAAGATTAGTGATGACGATGTAGTGGGCTTTGTAGTTTCCTTCGGTGCCGCTAGTATCTCTGAAATCGCGCCCAAAACCATTGCCTCCGCCAGCCCCGCTGGCGGTTGCGGTGCCAGTTACAGCTGCTTCGGTGAAGTAAGAAACCGTCATACTGGTGCTAGTTACATTGGAAACGACTACCTGTTGCGGCTGGGCTTGAGGGTTGGCGCGCGAGCGGATATCGTTGACTACCAAGGCTCCTATCACCATAAACGGCAGTAAGATAATCAGGATGCCGATAGCGATAACATTCCTATTCTGGGAATTATTTGAATTCATAGTCTATATTAGCAAATTGTATTATAATTAACATGCAAATACGCGCGCTGGTAGCTCAGTGGATAGAGCAACTGCCTTCTAAGCCGTAGGTCACAGGTTCGAATCCTGTCCAGCGCAGTTTGTTGGTTTTTTTAATTACAATTGAGTACACTTGAATATGAATATCGACGACCGCAGCAGCAATTTGAAGAATTTACACGTGTTTATGCAGGTTTACAATATCCTGATGGCACTGATGTATGTCTGCGCAACCCTCTGTATAGGCTTTTATGTAGTGATGATCGGAGCAGCAGTCGTTAGCCCTTCATCATCAATGGAAGAGATGGAAGGCATGAGTATGGTAGTTTTTCTCGGTATGTTCTGTGTTATTTTCTTGCTGATGGTTGTGTTTATGGTTGGGTATTTCTACCTGGCCTTCACAGTTCCCAAAAGATCAATGACCAACTTCGTGCTCCAAATATTGGGTCTATCACTCGGGCTATCATCAATTCTAACTATGATTCCCGCTATTATTTTGTTAGTTTTCTGGGTGCTAGACGAAAACCGTCAGTACATCACCACTAAGCCAGAGGATAATAGGGTAGGTGGGGGTGACAATGAAAGTACAGGTACAGTCTCTCTCAGTGACGGCCTAGATGAGATCAACTCTAAAGCCGCTGATAAAGGTGAGGTAGTAAAGCTGACAACTGCCGAAAAGAAAGAGGCCCGTCAAGTAGCATCACCTGACTTAGACAGTGACAAGTAAAAAGGCTAGCCAACATGTTGCTGCAACCGGCAACGCCGGCTTGATCGCAGAGCTTTTAGAGAAGTATTTTCCCGTGGTGCCAATCCCTTTAGTTCACAGCGACGCTTTTACTTTGCTAGTGGCAGTGATGCTGTCAGCGCAGTCCACTGATGCCAGGGTCAACCAAGTAACTCCCGCGTTATTTGCTGCCGCGCCTGATCCGCAGAGTTTGTCCGGCATGGAAGTTGCACAAATCCTGGAGCTTATCCGGCCAGTGGGTCTGGCACCCACCAAGGCGCGGCACCTCAAGGCCATGGCTAAGCTCCTAGTAGAGAAGTTCGCAGGACAAGTACCACGCACTTTTGCCGAACTCGAGAGCCTGCCAGGAGTAGGGCATAAGACCGCTTCGGTGATCATGTCGCAGGCTTTTGGCGTGCCAGCTTTCCCAGTTGATACTCATATCCACCGACTAGCTAAACGCTGGGGACTCAGCCAGGGCAAAAACGTCGTCCAAACCGAACGCGACCTCAAAGCGGCCTTCCCAGAGAGTAGTTGGAACAAGCTGCACCTGCAGATGATCTATTTCGGCCGCAAGTACTGCCCGGCCAGAGGACACATCATCGCAGATTGTCCGATTTGTAGGGAACTGCCGAATTTGTAGGAGTTGGATATAATTCTTCAAGTCTGATGGTATAATCTAAATGCCAGGAGTTTGCCGCGGTTTGCTGGGCGATGGTGGTTGTAGCTCAATTGGTTAGAGCGCCGGTTTGTGGCACCGGAGGTTGCGGGTTCGACCCCCGTCTCCCACCCCATGATTTCCTCCTTACTACACAATAATTTATAGATAGACCTCTGATGAGATTCCAACTACAATAAAGTCATGAGAAAGATAATAGTCACTACAATGCTTACAATTGATGGAGTAATGCAAGCTCCAGGAGGCTCAAAGGAAGATTCAGCAGAGGGTTTTAAGTTTGGAGGTTGGACAGGTCCCTACAATGATGAATTCACAGAAGAGGCTTACCTAAAAGATATGTCGGGGGATTTTGACTTGTTGCTTGGACGCAAGACTTATGAAATATTCGCTGGATATTGGCCACAGAACGCTGATGGTTGGCCACGGATTAATGAAGTAACCAAGTATGTGGCATCGCATGATTCATCAATCAAACTCGATTGGGAAAATTCAGTGTTACTCAGCAAAAATATTGTCGAAGAAGTGAAAAAACTTAAAGAAGAGGATGGACGAGACATAGAAGTATGGGGAAGCAGTAGTCTCATCCAGACACTTTTGAAGCATAATCTAATCGATGAATTCTGGCTTAAAATCTATCCAATAACTCTGGGTATCGGTAAGCGTTTATTTAATGAAGGAACAATTCCAGTAGCTTACAAATTAACTAGCAGTAAAGTTTCACCCAAAGGAGTTATATTTGTGACTTACGAAAGGGTTAGTGGAATCACTATCTAAAACAATGAATAAAAAAACTTGAATGCCCAACAACGATAGTGAGTTAAAGCATCCTGCAAATCAAGAGTCAAGCCAAAGTCTCGATGACAAGTTATACATCTACGCAAAAGTAAATCCCGCACCTTCTGCAGTGCTTAGGCAAGAAGAGAAGATTGGTGATTGGATACCGATTCCTAAGACAGGAGGTCGCATATATTTTGTGGAACTCACATTGGAGGTTGATCAGGAGTGTCTACATAACTTGCTAGATGATCTTCATTGTTTACTAACAGCCTACTTTTTAACTGATTTCCGGCCAAGAGATCTTATTGACTTCCAAATCTTAACTTCACCAAAAAACAGAGCTCTGGTCATGGAAGCTATGCATGTTTTTGGTAATTCAGGTATTGTAGATAATCCTGATTTGCTGGTCCTTGAGGCTGGGCAAAACCTTATTACATCCCCAAGAGTATCTGATTTATCTTTTTTTGACTCCCAAACGAGAAACATGCAAGCCTATCCCTGGGGTGAGCTAGAAAAACACTATATGTATCTAAAGGGCCACCCAGATTTCTTGAGAAAGCTTATGCTAATCCGGGAGTCATTTATGAATTTCAACGTCGTATTTTCATTGCAGACATACGTACGTGAAACAGAGCTAATAGTAGGTGTGGTTATACTTGTCGCAGCTCTTGAGAGCCTTTTTCTAGGGGATAGTAAGGAAGAGATTCGATTAAGGTTCAGCCTAGTCGGGGCAATAATCTATGAAAGGAATCTCAAAGATCAAGATTTTGATAAGGAAAGGCAAAATAAGAGCAAGTTATCTTTCGATGAAGCAAGAGAATTGTTTAAAACCTTGTATGATATTCGTTCCGATATTGCACATGGCACGTTAAGTACAATTATGAAGCCTTCAAATCGCTATTGGAATAAACTGGCCAAAATCTTTAAAGTGAACTTAATTGGTGAAAATACATTTCCCTATAGGGTGGGCGTCTATGGGCTTATTATGTCATTGATACAGCATCACATTATTCTTTTAGTTAAGAATTCAAAAGATGATTTGAAATTAGGTCCAGATCAGATTCTTAAATTTCTTAAAATATAGGGTCAAAGTTATTTCCTATCTAACTAGATTAGGCTCGTAATTGATGACGCTATGAAGAAGTTCGGAAATCCCGAATTTCAACAAATGAAGAGCGGTTAAACTTAAATCTTTCATTATGCTGCATCAGAATCCGACGTTTTCAGGTGACAAGAATGCAACTGTGTCGTGGATAAATCACCATTCTCTAATTTCCGAAACAATTACCTCACCATCCCTAAGAGCTTTGTAGTTTATTCCTTCTCGTTCAAAATATTTCACTGCCTCTTCAATCATGGCAGATTCAGGGTGGTCAGAACGGTAATGAGGCGCTATAGAGTAATCAATAAGTCCTATTCCCTCCCAAATTACAGGAGTGCCGTAAATCTCTGTAACCTTATTTGGTTCATCGGCCAAATCTATTCCCTTTAATGACGGCGCTAATACACAAGCTCCTGCCGAAAATCCAGCGTACAGAAACTCAGATTTGTCTTCTCTAGTTTTGTAATCTCTTAGTATCTCAGCTAGTCCACTTTGCTCCATTGCACTTCGCAGTAGAAAAGCATTCCCTCCAATTGCCCAGATAGAGCCATATTCATCCATTCTAGTTCTTAACTCATCCTTCTTACCAAAGTAATTTCTTAGATCTAGCACTTCTGGTTCAAACCCTAACTCTCTCAATCCATCCATTTGCTTCTGTTCAGACGCAGCCCTTCTTTCGAGGTCAGTGCTAAAATCGAGTGGGTTGGCAATTACAGCAATTTTTTTATTGGCTGGAGCTAACTGAGTTAACTTTTCAGGTTCATCACCAAATTTGTATGAGGATAAGTAAAGTTTCATCTTTGTAAGTTAACAATTTAATCAGTTACCCTGCTGCGAACGCACACTTTCAATTACACTATCTAAAAATGGTATATCGTCGAGTGTATCAACTGTAATATTCAATAAACTAATTAATAAACCAGCAACTATACTTGCCCCAATTGCAGTACCTAGCCCTACCAC
>CALFHW010000022.1 GCA_937876695.1 uncultured bacterium | reverse complement strand
ATAATACCATGTATGCATCCTCTAGCTAAGGCGACGGTTTTTACATGTATTGCCTTCCCGAGCACATCAGGCTCCTGGATGTAACTACCCACCGCTATGGGGGCCCCTACTTGCAATATTTTTTTCAACTCCTCGGCGATCGGACTTATGACCTCGTCTCTGAAGTCTTGCCTTCTGTCGTCGGATAATTGTTCTGTCATTTCTGTGGTAATTGAAATATCCGGATTATACCTCAGACGATGCCGCGCTCAAAAGCCCGGGCTTATTGTGGTGAATCTATGATAACTGAGTCACCCTCACCCACTCCCTCACGTACTGCGCGATTTCGGATTTGTGCGTTTGAATGAAACCGGGGTCTTTGATGGTCAGAATTGCACGGTCGTTCTCTTTCCAAACCAATAACCCTGCTTCGTCTTCGATGAGGTGGTCTTTGGGTTGCTGTTGAACTTTGGCGCCGCGGTGAAAAATCAATTGTAGCTGTGTAGTTGGTTGCGTGCGCACAGTAATCCTATCGACCTGTCCTACAGAGTAATTGGGACCATTCCACTTGATATTTTCCGCTAAAGATTCCTCTGCTGACAAGATGAGCTTGCGCAGTTCAGTGATCGACTCCTCCAATGGATGCTTCTGAGATTCTATTAGTTTTGTTACTTCAGAATTGAGTTTATTCATACCTAGATATTAACAAATATTGCATAATTGTTGCTATTTTGGCAGTTATAGCATATATTGGGCATACTTACCTTAACTAAACCGAAAGTACCATCCTTATGGGAGATTTTAATAACAATAGACCAAGTAGTAACCGCGGTGGCGGCAGTAGTAGATTTGGCGGCGGCTCGCGTGGCAGAGATGGTGGCAATAGGTTTGGCGGAGGATCACGTGACGGCGGTAGTAGATTTGGCGGCGGTCGTGACGGCGGCAGCAGATTTGGCGGCGGACGTGACGGCGGTAGTAGATTCGGCGGCGGTCGTGATGGTGGTTTCAGAGAGAGACCAGCAATGCACCCAGCTGTCTGCGATAACTGCGGCAACAACTGCGAAGTTCCTTTCAAACCAACTGGCGACAAGCCAATATACTGTAGCGATTGTTTCCAGAAAATGAACGACGGTGGCGGAAGCTACTCAGATCGTCCAGAAAGAAAGAAACCTAGTTACTCCAATGACAGCGTTTACCACAAGAGCAACAAGAGTTTTGACGGTGCTGGACAAGGCGATTCAGATAAGCAGTCTGCAGGAAACCGCGCTCTTGCCAAGGGCATCAGTGACTTGAATGAGAAAATGGACAAGCTGATCGCATTGATGAGCGGCAACGCAGCAGCACCAAAGGCTTCAGCCATGACTGTAGCAGCTATCGATAGTGCAGCTAAGAAGGGTACCGGAGCTAAAAAGTCTGAGGGCAAAAAGGAAGCAGCTAAAACTGAGGCTACAAAGCCAGAAGCAAAGAAACCTGCAGCTAAGAAGGCAGTTTCTACAGCTAAAGCAAAGGTCGAGAAGAAGCCAGCTAAGAAAAAGGTAGCTACCAAAAAGGCCAGCACTAAGAAAGCTAGCTAAAACTCAGAAGGATTTATTGTAAGAACCAAATACCCCGATATAGGCATATGCTTTGATTTGCCTTCGGGGTATTTTTAATTCTCTTCGCAAGATATTCTTGTAGTTTTTGACGAATTCTCTGGTGCCTGAAATTTTAAAAATCACATTCTGCCCTTGCCTATCTATGGCGGCTTTTAGCTGCTCGGTGGTTATTCTATCGGGAGAAATAATTTTATTTATTTTAAAATTATCTTGCCCAGCTACAGCTGAATCCAGTGCCTCGGAAAAAATAAAATCCTTATCGCTATTTGCATAGAATAACTCGCCGTTGAGCTGCCCACCTGTCAATGAAGCTTGTGTGAGCACAGAATGAAATGGCGTAATTCCGATCCCGCCGGCGATAAAAACAAACTTGCCGCCTTGGTCCTTTATTTTAAAAACATCAGACAGCGGCGAAGGACCTCTGACGGTAATACTATCCCCGGCCTTCATCTCCATCAGCGCTCGTTTGAAGCTGCTGGACTTCTCGCCGAAGAATCTAGTTGTGATTGCAATATGATCTTCCGCTGGTGCGGACGAGATAGAGAAAACCCGAAACACACTTCTATTATCAGATTTAGCGTGTGGCAAGATAAATATAAAGTGCTGACCTGCTTCAAACTCAATTCCTTCTCTACTAAAAATAAAGGAGTAAACGTTCTGGGCCTGCTTCCTCTTCTCGATGAATTTTAATTTTTTGGGCCTAAGTAGATTTAATATTTGTTTGATCATGATTCGACTGACAATTGTCTTTTGTAATAAATTAAAATTCCCAGAACTATAAATATAAATCCAGAAACCGATAGAATAGCCAATTCCCCCGCTATATCAGCCAGTCCTAGGTTGTCAGCCAGTATTTTTTCCATGGCAACAGTGCTCCATTTGCTAGGGATGATGTCATTGATCTGCCAGAGTCTTCCCAAAAAGTTGAACTCCAGGACACTGCCGATACCAGATATGAATGACCCCGAGAAGAAGCCTAGGATGATCGATAGAATCGTGCCTATATTGGTTGCGGCGTCGGTCTTTTTGACATAAGAACCGATCAACAGACCTAAACCGATCACGAATACAACAGTCAAAAGACCAGGAATTATGGCTAGCAATGGGTTACCTGTGGATCGATAACCAAATATAGTAGCTGTCCCGTATAGAAATACTACTTGTACCGCCCCCAAAAGCATGTAATAGAGGATACTCCCTGCAATGATATGTCGAGCCTTAGCTTTACTATATGCTAAGCGCTGGATATACTTCTTCTCAGTGATCGCTGCAAAGCCTTGGGCAATCCCAGGAATTAAAATCAATACCCCATAAACAATCAAGCCTGGGACCAGCTGATTGAACACGCTTTCACTTGCCCCGCCCTGCTGAAGCACCTCGGTAGAGATAATCTTATCTGCATAAATTACTTGGTTAACAATATCGACCAATACTGACTTGGCGACAATGTAATCCATACTGGATTCTTTTCCTTGAATTTTAATTTCAAATGGAACTCCTTCGTTCGCAGTAGTCACCTGCATCGCTATCCCTATCTGCCCGTCTCTTAGGCTCTTCTCAAGCTCTGTGGCTGAACTGAATGTACTAATCTGGAAATTTAGGTTTTCACTCTCCTCATCGATCTGTTTCAGTGTTCCTTCAAAATCAGGCGCTACTGACTTCGCTGAGCTCTCCACAAAGATGCCGATTTTCATCTGCACCGACTGGTTGTCGCCGCCAAATGCCACTGCGAATACTCCCATAAACACCACCGGAATTATAAACATGATCCCTGAGGATTTAAGATTGCGCAGCAATCCAAGCAAATTAAATTTAAAAACAGCCAGCGTGATTTGCATCGATTAGAATTAAAAATAAAATTACTCCCTGACTTCCTTACCAGTAATTAATAAAAATATGTCCTCGAGACTCGGCTCTTTGACAGAGATATTGTGCACACCGTCACTGTTTTTAGTGATTATCGACAGCGCTATTTGCATTGACTTTAGCGGGTCTTGAGCCAGACAGACGAAATGTCCTTTTATAACTTTGCCGTCCTTGAATGCTATATTTAATTCCTCAATCAATTTATTATTTTGTCCACCGACCTCGATGCTTAATAAATTACCGTTACCATGTTTACGTCTGAGTTCTCCTAGGCTACCCTGGGTGACAACTTGCCCTGCATCAATAATAATAAAACTATCACAGATTTTCTCGGCTTCATCTAAATAGTGATCTGTCAAAACAATTGCGTAGTCGCCACTATCAGCCAAGGTAGAAATAAAATCCATCAATAAATGCCTACTTTGAGCGTCAATTCCAGGAGTTGGTTCATCTAGGAAAATTAGCTTGGGATCGTGAACAATCGAAATTGCTAAATTCAATCTGCGCTTATAACCGCCAGATAGATTGCGGGCCAGTGTTTTAAGCTCAGGTGTGAGTTTAAGTGAGTCAACTAAGAATTCAGTCCGTTGCTTCTTCATAGCTGCTGATAGCCCATAGATGTCTGCCGACATTTCTAAGTTCTCTAAAATATTCAAATCATCCCAAATGACAATATCCTGAGGCATCACCCCTAACTGCATTCTAGATTCCTCGGGTAGGTGGTCATACTCTTTGCCATCAATTTCCAGGTGACCTGAGCTGGGTTTGGTCTGCCCAGTGAGAATCTTTATAGCGGTGGACTTTCCAGCGCCATTTGGACCGAGCAGCCCTAGCACCTTACCTAATTGGATATCTATATCCAAGCCTTTCAAAACCTGTCTACCAGAGTATGTTTTCGTGATACCCCGCGCGCTGATATTCATTATCATTAATCATACACCCTGCGCGAGCTGACAGCCAATCTCCTGTCGTTGCTACCTATGGGAGTGCAGGTATATAGGGTCAATTGGATCTCGCCGGGTTGTGCCTCCCTAATCTCAATTTGCTGTGGCAGGACTTCCTGTATCCCAATAATCTCATAGACTTGCCGCTCGCCCCGCCAAAATAAAACTATCTGCTCACCTTCCTTAACTTTATCTAGGTGATAAAAAGTGGTGCTATTGGGCGGTAGATACTGGAAACGGTGCCCGGCGATGACAGTATTGGTGCCGGGAGCGCCAGGTTGGGGGGCATTGTCGCCCGCTTTTGGTGCGTCGTCGCGAGGTTGGTCGGTGGTTGTCGAAACCATCTCCAGCCAAACCCCTTCCTGTTCATTCAAAATCTCAATACTACCAGCCTCCAGAACTTTGGCTTTAACCCCAATACTGGGAATAATCAACATGGTAGCTGTTGGGTAACTTACTGGAAGTGGTGTGGAATATTCCTGTTGCCAATTATGGGAGCTCAATTGCCATGTTAGTTCCGGTAAGAATGGCCATAATAGGTATGTAGAAGCTGCTGCGCCACAAAAAGCTATAAATAGTAATAGATATTTAATTTTCTACTTACGGCTTTATATCCGCAATTATATCACCAATTGGGACACTGTTAGTAGTCTCTCCCACCTAGACACCCGCTACGAACCGCTGGCCCTTGCGGCCGCAATCGCCGCCGATGTACATACAAGGGTTATGCGGCCCGCCCTCTTTATTCCAAGGCGGATTATACTTCCCTGAGTAAATTGTGAAATGCAAGTGGACATTGCGCATATTGGGAAAGACGTCACTGAGATTGCCTTGGTAGCCGAGTAGCTGCCCTTGAGTGACCCGTTGATTTAGGCCAACCTCTATGAACTGTTGCTTGGTGTCAGCATGTCCCAGATGCCCGTAGTAGATAAATACACCGCTGTAAGCTGGTAGATCGTAACCTTGATCCTTGGGGATATCATCGCACAGCAACGTCAGCGCGCCATTTCCCGGATGAAGCTTAGTGACCTTGCCGCTGCATGCTGAGTAAACTGGGTTGCCTTTGAAGCCAGGAGTTACGCCGTTATTACTAGCAGTAGTCCAGATATCTATCCCCCAGTGTTCAATTCCCATCATGTTGCCCGCATAGGAACCTGCAAAAGTGACAATACTGCCCGAAGTTGGCACGATAAAAGGATATTTGCCATTACCGAGGCTGTTTTTAGTCTCTGCTAACTCGCTGTTCAGTCCAGCGACCCTGCCCTCTAGTTGGGACAATTTGTCCTCGTATGTTTTCTGCTGCTCTTCGGTGAGTTCCTGCCCGGTCGCCAACTCTAGCTCAACTTCTGTAATCTCAGTGCGCAGTGCTTCAATGGACAATTCCGCTAATTGCTTTTGCGAGTAGAGTGTCTGCAGCCTCTGCTTATTGCTACCCACTCCATAAAGCGCGCCTAGCTGAAATGAAATAACCAATGTCAACAAAACAATTCCAGTGACTAGACCACGATAAAGCAGCTGTTTTTTCATTCAATGCAGGCTAAATTGCCTTGTAGTCTTCAGGATTACCGTGAAGAACTAGCATCTGTCCGCAGAGCACACATGATTTAACAAGAGTAGATTGCCCTTGGCCGGCTGCTGTTATTCCAGTTGCCCCTGCAGCACCACCTGCATTCTGCGAAGCGCCACCAATTCTGGACATCCCGAACAACGCATCCCAGAAACCTAGGTCACTGCCTATTTGCACAACTTTATAATCACTGACTTTAGCGAGTTCCTTCATTCTATCGAATGCCGCAGTGCGATTGCCGCTAGCGTCGATAAGTTTCAGGTCGATTGCCTGCGCATTGCCGTATATATGTGCCTTAACTTTGTTTTTGATGTCAGCTGGCGTTATCCCTCGGCGCTTGCTGACGAACTGCACAAATTTTTCGTACTCGTTGCTCACAGAAGTCTGTAAGATACGCAACTCTTCCTCAGTGATCTTACGGTATGGGTTACCTACGTCTTTGCCTCCACCTCCGGTGATATATGTAGTTTCGATGCCGTTTTGGGTGACTACATTGCCGAATAAGCTGCTGCCTTCCTCAATCACCCCGTTGTAATACTTCAATGGGCCAAAGATCACACCAATACTACCAGTCATGGCGCCGCTATCTGCAATTATCTCATCGGCGGAAGCCGCTGCCCAGTAGCCCCCAGAGGCTGCTTGATCACGCACAAACGCTAGTACAGGCTTACCTGTCTTCTGACGATAATACTCAACCCCATCTGAAATCGCTACAGAACCAGTGATGGTTCCACCAGGCGAACTAATTTCTAAGATTACTCCTGCATAGTCCTTGTCAGCAGCCTCTTCTAGTGACTTTTTAATATCGTAACCATAAGTCACACCTCCGCCACCGAACAAGTCAAAACCAGCTGCATCGCTACTATTGGTCATAATAGCACCGCTTATTGGAATCGATAGAAACTTGTTCTCGCTAGTTTCTGAGCCACCGACTACCCTCTCAACACTGGACCTCGTCCCAGCACTACCCGCAGCTGAGGTGTCAATACTAGCAAATAGCACCACTGAACCCACGCACATAGTTATACAAAAACAAATTACTAACACCACAATCAATACCATTGCCATCCAAGCTGATCCACCCTTATTATTACCAGAATTATTCTCCGACATATGTTTACTTCACTGAAATTAAAATAGGACTCTCTATCCGTTACGATTCTAACTGATTTTATCCCGGAATTACATACTCCCTCAAAACCTAAGCAACTCGGTCTGTTTGTCACCTGTTTTTTTGATAATTACTGCTTTGCCCTCTACTTGTGTGATCCCAACCACGTCCCCGTCATAACTAGCCGCTTGCTCTAGTTCGCCTAGCTCTCTGACGGTCTGGCTATCGAGCAGTATTTCGTAACTTTGAATCTTGCCATCACCGGATTTCAGTGAATAGGCCAGTCTGTTTGGATCAACCTTTGTTTGCCCGGTGGGTTCCAATCCTATTGGTATAGAGGCTAACTTGCGTGTTTGCCCGCCTTCAGTATGGTAATTAGCAAGCATATATTCTTCTGTGCTTCCTATTAGTGTGTAACCAAGGTATGCCAGCTGAACTGCTGGATCAGAGATTTTACCTGTCGGGCCCTTGGCAGGCAAAGGAGTTAACCAAACGGGGTTAGTACCTGTTTTTATAACACCCTGGGGTAGTCTGGCTGCCTCCACGTCGTTATCCGGAATTTCTCCGCCAATATCATGGAACACCGTAATCATCCCTCTTGTTTCCTGTGGGTGGCTAATAACTAAGTAGTTTCCGCTGAGATCGGTAGCCATACTGGAAATTGGTCCTGTTGCAGCTTCTGGAATACTTTTTGAGTAGGTGATTAACTGCTTAGCAGGGCTCGAAAACTCGGCATCCCACCTAAGTAGTGATATTTCATCCCAAACGCCGGAAGCGGGTGTGCCGTAAGCTCGGTACTCTGCCCCAATTTTTCGAGGTAGTGTTACCAGGCCAAATTCTTGGGTCTGGACAATAGGTAATAGCTTTCTGGTGCCCGCTACTAGGTTCACTAAAGCATAATGCCAACTAGAACTATTTGTGCCAGGTAATGGATATCTATATTTTTCTACCAACTCAGTGTCCTTAAGAAGTTTGGCAGTGACAACTCCAGCAGCAGACTTTTCCTCAGAAATAATACTGCAATTCTCCTGTTTCATCTTAGGATCGTCGATTTTTGGCAAACTAATTTTCTCCAGCTGCCCATCGACTTTGCCGTATACGTAGTACTCACAGCCGTTGCTGTAGTATATCTGCTGCTTACTTTGAGAATTTCTCAAGTCCGATTCTTCCTCGACTCTGACTGCATCAGGCCTATACGGTTCGTTATCTCCTCCATTTAAGGCACTCGAACCATTTAGCTGCACACCTCCTGTGGCAACTAATACCGCAAAAATACTAGCCGCACAGCAAGAAATTA
>CALFHW010000020.1 GCA_937876695.1 uncultured bacterium | reverse complement strand
TTAAACCAGGCGCTCCACTGCTTGTGCGGGTCCCCGTCAATTCCTTTGAGTTTTAAGCTTGCGCTCGTACTCCCCAGGCGCCCTGCTTAACGCGTTAGCTGCGACACTCAAGCAGCAACTATTTACTCCGAAGAGTAGATAGCACTTGCCCAAACATCTAGCAGGGATTGTTTACAGCTAGGACTACACGGGTATCTAATCCGTTTTGCTACCCTAGCTTTCGAGCATTAGCGTCAGGAATACCCCAGGAAGGTGCCTTCGCCATTGGTGTTCCACCTGATATCAACGCATTTCACCGCTCCACCAGGTGTTCCCCTTCCCTCTAGTATCCTCAATCCCTCCAGTATCACTTGCGATTCTACAGTTAAGCTGCAGGATTTAACAAGTAACTTAAAGGGACGCCTACGCATCTCTTTACGCCCAGTAATTCCGGATAACGCTTGCACCCTACGCATCACCGATTCTTCTGGCACGTAGTTAGAAGGTGCTTATTCATGTGGTACACTCAGAACTTGTTCCCACATAAAAGGAGTTTACAACCCGAAGGCCGTCATCCTCCACGCGGCGTCGCGGCGTCAGGCTTTCGCCCATTGCGCACGATTCCTAATTGCTGCCTCCCGTAGGAGTATGGGCCGTGTCTCAGTCCCATTCTGGGGGTACACCCTCTCAGGCCCCCTACCCGTCATCGCCTTGGTAGGCCATTACCCCACCAACTAGCTGATAGGACACAGGCCTATCCCTAACCACCGGAGTTTTACCCTACACTTCACAGCAAGGGTCTATCGAGTTTTAACTTCGCTTTCGCGAAGGTATTCTCGAGTTAGGGGAAAGTTCCTATGCATTACTCAGCCGTCTGCCACTAAGTTAACCAGAGCAAGCTCCGATTAACTTCGTTCGACTTGCATACCTTAGGCACGCCGCCAGCGTTCATCCTGAGCCAGGATCAAACTCTCCAAAAAAGTAAGCGTCAAACATGCGCTAATAAAAGCACACATCTACGACATACCCACCTCAAAGTACACTGTGAGTGAGACTTTGAGGATTTGAAATTTTGATTGACTCAAAAAATTCTGTACAAATTGACGTGAATTACCGTCTATTAAAAGACTTCTGTCAAGAAATTTATAGAAAATTCCTATCACTATTTAACTGTCAAAGAGTTTGCATAGGCTTATCACCTGAATGCGAAAAAATTGCTTCTATAAGCAAACGTCGCGAACTTAGCGAAGTAACTTGCCAGTATTCGAACGTAGGATGAGTTTACCATTAATGTATTTTAATTGTCAACGATTCTGGGGTAATTATTTGCTACGCCAATTTGTAGCTAATAAATGTAGTAGGCGATCATTTCATAGCGCCAAATATTATCAGGATAATCGTTGATCACTGTATCCCTCTCGGCGGCATCGCTGGTGTAAAAGTGGCTCTGTTTGGTGTCGCTCCAGAAGCGGTAGAGTGGCTTGGTACCAATACTATAGACGCTCGAGGCGTAGTAGGCAATCCCTTCGTAATCCCAGACCTCATCGGGGTAGTTATTATCGACGTCATTCTTTTCGGATTCATTGATGGTATAGAAATGGCCTTGCTTGGTTTCACTCCAGAAGCGGTAAACTGGACTATACCCCACTCTAGTGGCCGGATAAGACTTAAAGGCTGCTATTTCATAGTCCCAGACATCATCAGGATAGTTATTGATCACGTCGTCGCGCTCCGCTGTGCTAATGGTGTAGAAATGCTTTTGCTTGGTCTCACTCCAGAAGCGGTAGACGTCAGTTGGAGTACCGCTTAGGCTCAGGTTCCAACCTTTCTGAAAGTTAATAACCCCATACCCCGTATTTGAATCCCAGCCTGCACTGCCTAAGTCGTCAGTACTCGCTAAAATGTAATCTCGCAGTTGGATATGATTGAAAGCAGGATTTTTGGATTTAATAAGTGCGGCCAGAGCCGAGACCTGCGGAGCAGCAAAGGATGTACCGACAGAATACGTGGCGGTCGCAGTAGCGTCACCGACATATCTTGGGCTTAGATCATCAGGGCTACATCCAGGAGCAACAGAGTAACAACTGAGAGTGTTTTGGTAGGCCGCATTGCCGGCGGTGCTACCTGCGCCTACATAGGCCACTACGTCTAGCTCTGCGCCAAAGGTAGAGTAATAGCTTTTACTGCCATTTGAGTTGACGGCGCCAACTGCCAGGACGTTGCTATAGCGAGCGGGATACTCTACACTGCCGCTAGAGTTGCCGGCAGCAGCCACTATAAGGCTGCCTCTAGATACTGCCAGGTCTATAGCATTTTTGAAGGCGCTGTCTGGTGGTGCGGAACCCCCCAAACTCATATTGATAATATCCGCTCCATTTAAGCTAGCGTAGTTGAGGGCTATAACTAATGAGGAAGTTGCAAATCCGATAGTGAAGTGGGTATTGGCAGCAATCGGCATGATAGTGACATTGAAGGCCGGCGATACCATGTCATAACCTGGAGTAGCGCCGTTTTCAACATCGCCGGCGATCAGTCCGGTTACATAACTGCCATGGCCGTGATTATCTACTGGATGACCGCCTTTCCGATAATTGTTACTCAGAGAGGGGTTGGGGAGACCTCCTGGGCAAGTATTTGTACCCATAATATACACTGCAAAGCTATCGATACCGTGCACGTCATCCACTATTCCGTTGCAGTCGTTATCAATGCCATCACCTGCCGTTTCACCTGTGTTAGTGTAGAGATTGAGTCCGGCATATTCACTTATCTGCGGGAAAACTGCACCGGTAAACCCGGCAGTATCGTCAAAATTCTCAAATGCTAGGCCGCTATCGATAACCGCCACCACCACATCACTACTGCCCCCGCACAATGGACCGCCTGGACAATCCTGCGCCTTCCACGTTTCGGGCAGTTTGCTTTGGTTGTAATACCAATTACGGCTGTCATTGTAGCCTTCCGGCTTGGAGGTGGTAGCAGTCTGCGTCCAATCAGCCATTTCGTAGAGGTAATTCGGCTGTACAGACCACACCTGAGGATCTTTGAGTAGATCCACAAGCTGCGATTTCAAATCACCCTTAGTTTCCTGTCTGACATAGGCAGTACTTTCCAATCCACCCTGCCCTAGCAGAACACCGTCCTCAAGTATTTTGTTTAACCCACTAGCTTCTGGCCTATAACTTACCAATAGTTCCCCTTCTACATGCGGGCTGGCGAGCATAGTCTCTGCAATTCTTTGATAGCCCGCGCTTGCAGTAGCTTCTGCCTTGACCTTGGCAACGCCTGCGCCAGTGCTCAAACCCACCAACAAAACCTGCCCCATAGTTACAGCCAAAACGACCGCCACAGTTGTTACACTGCGTAAACCAGCCCTAGCTCGAGCCAAAAATCTAACTACTCTCACATTAAAATGATTCATCTAGCTACATAATAGCCAAAAAAAGCGGGCTATAAAAGCCCGCTTAATTATTTCGTAATTGGCTCAGCCGGAAACTACTTTCCTGCCTGTTGTTCTGCCATATCACCGATTACTGGCAATTTCCACATTTCTCCCTTGTAAGCCATATAAGCTCCATAGAAGTTGACGAGGTAAAGTGCGAACAATAGAGGAATACAGCAGACACCGACGATAGTGATTGAGAGCACGAATGAACCTCCCCAGACCACTACAGTGGCGAAGATTGACCAAATTAGTGATTCGAATGCGTGGAATTTAGCGAATTTGTCCTTTTCGATAACGAACAAAATAAGGGGTACAAAAATTGTGGCACCGAATACCCAACTAATTAGACCTGAAATCTTTGGATCTAAACCTGTACCTTGACTTGCTGCTGGAGCGGCTGTTTTCACTTCTGACATACTGTAAATAATAAATAGCTTAAATATTACGCAAATACTAACAGAGCTAACTAGACAATGCAAATAGACTAGCTAGCTCGCTGGGCGAGGTTGTCTGCTCTGGGAGCTTATCTGGCCTAGCAAATACCTTGAGTCTAGGGAATCTCAGAGAGTAACCAGCGGTGTGCAGTTTGCTGGTACTGATTTCGTCTGCGTCGATCTCGCACACGATTTTCGGGGCGACGATGACGTCTGGTGTAAGCTCCTTGGGCAGATCGTAGTTTTCTGGCTGCTTGCCTTTCTCTAACGCAATCTGATCGAGCTGCTGTTTGATAAGCCCCCACTCGTCATCCTTAACGCCGCTGCCGATCTTGGCGACGGTCTGATAGCGATCGGTCTCTGGGTTATAAACACCTGCCAAGAATCCCCCGATCCCGTGCTTAGCGCGGTTTCCTTTGCCGGTGTAGTATCCCATGAGTACCACATCCACCGTGTCTTTCAGATCGCTATAGGTGTTGGCCTTGAGTTTGATCCAGTCGTAACCTCTTTTACCCGGGCTGTAGATACTTTCTGGTGATTTGGCGATGATTCCTTCTAACCCTTGGTCCAGTAGCCCTCTGAAATACTGTTCTAGCTTATCTGCCTCAGTGAATTCCAAGGCTTCGGTAACAGCGAATTTACCCTGTGCAGCTGAGAAATCTAGATTCTTAAGCATTTGCTGTCTCTGTTGGAAACTCTTACGGGTCAGGTCTTCTCCGTTGAGATACAGAATATCAAATGTAAAGTGTTTAACTGGAATTTGACTGGCATGTTCTTCCACTCCGTATTTGCGCTTGCGCTGAATTGTCTGCTGAAAAGGCATAAAAGTCTGGGTAGTCTCATCAAAGCCGATAATTTCTCCATCCAGAACGATGCTCTCGATTTTGGTTTTGGTGCCCTCGCCCGCCCTGACCTGCGTTACAGCCTCCAAAATCTCCGGGAACATCTCGGTTAATGGCTCCATGTTGCGGCTAAAGATTGCCTTGACACCTGCTTCTCTACTGAAATGTATCTGCGCTCTAAGCCCGTCGTACTTAGGCTGAACGATGGTAATACCATGTCTCGCAATTATGGACTCTGCGTCCTTTTCTCTCTCCACAAGTTGCGCAGCTAGTGGAACTCCTACTTCCAATTCTAGACCCGTCAAAGTGGCCTGCATATCACCCACATCCTTCGCCTGGCCGCCTATCTCAGCCAGTCTACCCGCATCTGCGCGCAAACCGTAGGCTCTATCCAGATCATCGCGGAGGCTTTTATCTCCAGCAACTGCCCAGGAGATGGCATCTAGAATGGTTTTATCACTGACACCTAGTCTTAGTTTACCCGTAAGCATACGGGCAAAGTACTTTCCTTCAACTGGACTCATCTGAGTGATCATATCTACCGCAATCTGGCCTTTTTGTGCCTGCGAACCCTTTCCTGAGGAATCAGCTAGTTTAACAAGCGCGGCGAATACTTCCTCAACAGTGTATTTTTTGGTAACCCTTACTGCATCTTTCTCCGTTCCAGCTACACTACCGAACAACCCTTGCTGAACAGGCGGATTTCCCTGAGCGTAACTCAATAACTCCTGAGCCATCAGTCCGCTGTCTCCAAGCCTTGCATAGGCCGCGCGCACATCAAAAGCAATGCCAATAGTCGCAGCGTAATCAGCTAGCGCACTCACTAAGGATTTGTTAGAGAAGTTCAGTTCAGTTGTCTCAAAGTCGGCGCAGATTCTACCCTTGAGCATATAGACTAATTGCCTAGGAAGACTGATAGTATCTTCTGTTGTTTTAACAATCTTTGAACCATTAGATACGAAGGCCTTATTCAACAGTTCAGCAATAATTATTGTGACTGCATTGCGACTGCTTTCTGATTCGATTTTTTGCAGATAATCTGCGAATAAGTAGAATTCCATCTACTTAAGATAATAGCATTTATCTCTCGCCAGCTTTACTGAACGCTACTTAATAAGTATCTTTACTATTTTTACTAATTCATCTTTTGTAAGATCGTTGGTAATAGATTCCACTTCATTCTTTTCAACAACTTCCTCATTCGGAGTAGAGACTTTATCAATCTTCACTGGTGCATCGCTCTCAATATTCAATCCCTTGTCCTCAAAGGGTACGAGACGTGCAAAAGGTCTGCCGTATCTACTAATTACGATATCTTCTCCTTGGGAGAGTTTACTAAAATACTCATTAACTGAGAGTTGGAATTGGGTTGCGGTTATATTCATATTTACTATTTTAGCATAAATCGTTCTCTAAACTGCAATAGGTAAATTCTATTAATCCTGTGTTGGCATTGCGCTACTTTCTATCGATCCACTGACTTTACTCCTCACTGAAGGTTCTAAATGCTGTACTCGGTGGGTTAATTCGTGAAGTGCAGTCAACTGCTTTTGTTTTCTCCTGTCTCTCATTTCTAGTAAACGGCCTGTCGAGTATGTCACCCAATTGAATATCATGAACATTATCAAAGGAACTAACTCAATATAACTTTTGGATCCTACTTCCCTAAGAAGACCTGACTGACCAATAAACTCAGTAATGCTTGGCAAACCCTCCGGAATTGGTAATAAAATGGAATTTCTTTCTAATAACCCACTTGATAATATTGTCACAACAACGCTTGTTAACAGCTCCGGTACAAGTGTGCGAGTGCGTAAATTATTATTGACAAAAATCTTGTCAGTACTTGGGTCGTAATAACCAATTGGAGCCCTATCTTCTGCATGATCATTATATAAGCTGTCACCCTCATACAAGGAATGATTAATTGCACACAATTGTAAAATTGTCATTTTAATTAAATTCTCTGAAGTAACTTCAGGGTGTCCAAAGTCAATTATCCCAGTTATTAGCTTGGCACGCAGACTATCTTGTTGTGAAGTTGTTAGAAATCGCCCAATCTGGCAGCCATGTATACTACCGACTAGGATCTCCATTGTTGCACGCTGCAATATGCTTTTATAATCTTGCTCTGTTTCGATTGCGATCTGCTCAACCCAACGCCCAACCATCTGCGCACCTGTATTCATGTAAAGGTCACCCGGCGTATCTGATAATTTACCTTGTTCCATAACAGTTGCAGGTAGTTCGAGTGCTGCCATTACAACATGGTATAAACGTTCAAATCGTTCTCGTGTGGGCTCATAAACAAGTTCATCGCTCCATAAACCGACATATCTGGGAACTGCTAATGGTTCCTGGGGTAGAATTGGGCCATCGCCAAGTATATTTGGTAAATCCGAGGGTTCCAGGCCCGGCAATAATTCTTTAATAATTCCCACTAGTTGAGGTAGTATTTGACTAGCATCATCTACACTCAATTCATGAAAAGAACCCTCTGTAATAATAGCTGACATAAGCGGTTAAGTGAGATTATCTATATCTCTATTATAGCACCTATACCCTATAGTATCCAGGGCGTCGCAATGCTTTTTGGGCTGATAGAACAATAGTTGTTAGAGTGGGTCGTAGATGCTGCCTACAACTTCTCTAAGCTGTACCAATCTTGCCCGATTTCGGCGTCGACCAGCAGCGGTACGCTCAGTTTTTTAACCCCACTCATGATTTTTACTACTTTTTCTGCAAATTCCTTGAGGGCAACTTTACTAGTTTCGGCAGGCAGAGAGAAAATCAGTTCGTCGTGGACCTGGAGGTGTAGGACCGCGCCGTAATCTGCAAACTTAGGGTCGGTCCTCTGCATCTCTGAGACTTCTATCATAGCCAGTTTCATAATATCAGCTGCACTGCCCTGTAGAGGGAAGTTCAGTAGCTCTCGCTCCATCCCCCCAGCTTGCCTCGCAGAAGCCCCTGCATAGGCCCTAGCGTCGCGCCGGCGACCTAGAAGTGTCTCAACATAGCCGACTTCCAAAGCCTGGCGTTTTAACGAGCTAAAGTAGTCCTTGATCTTTGGATATTTCTCGTAAAACGCTTCAATAAATTGCTTGGCTTCCTTCTGGCCAATTTTTAGCCTATCAGCTAGGCCAAAAGCCGAAATGCCATAGATAACCCCGAAGTTGACGGTTTTACCAACGCGTCGCTGGTCTTTGGTAACTTTATCTAGCTCAACGCCCAAAATCTGACTGGCAGTCAGTGAGTGTACATCCTCGCCCCTGGCAAAGGCGTCGATCAATTTCTGCTCGCCGCTAAAATGAGCTAGAAGCCTAAGCTCCTGCTGCGCGTAATCAAAGGCCATAAATACCCTGCCTTTGCCCGGCTTAAACGCCCTCCGAATTTGCCTACCCAGCTCGCTTTCAACCGGGATATTCTGCAGATTTGGAGCTGTGGATGAAAGCCTGCCCGTAGAAGCAACCGCCTGGTTATAGCTAGTATGAATCTTACCGTCAGACTTAACCTCCAGAGGTAGACCCTTGAGGTAGGTTGAAATTAGCTTAGCCAAAGCCCGTGATTCTAAGATATTGGTCACCAATTCCGAGCTACCGGCGAAATTCATCAAAGTCCTCTCATCTGTAGAGAAATTGCCGCTCTTAGTTTTTCCAATCCCGTGCGAGAGCTGCTCATGCAGCTTGAGTTTGCCGAACAAAATATCCCCCACCTGTTTTGGCGAGTTTAGGTTAAACTGCTCACCCGCTTGGCTATAGATCTTGTCTGTTAGCTCTGCTAGCATGCCTTCTGCCTCTTTTTGTAGATCTGCGATAACTTGCAAGTCAATCTCAACCCCAGCCTGCTCCATTTGCACAAGTACTGGCACAATTGGCAACTCCAACTTTTGCAAGAGGCCCGACAATGAAGGCGCCGCTTTTAGCTGGCGTTCAAAGTATTCGTATAGTTTTAGCGTAACTTGCACGTCCGCCCCGCAATAATTTGCTACTTCGGCCGGCGGAACCTGCGCAATTTCCCTGCCACCGAGTAGTTGCTCGAAATCCACCATAGTGATCCCCAGTTCAGTCAGCGCCAGGGATTTAAGGCCTTTGCTAATGCCTAATTCGCCTGACTTTACAACATATGCTGCCAGTAGTGTGTCGTAGATTCTGCCTTTCATCCCGAGCACCTCATCCACCGTCAAAAAACCGTTCCCAACTAGTACATGCAGGTCGTATTTGAGGTTATGGCCTACTATTAGGGTATTTGGGGACTTGGATGAGCTCTGTTTATCACCGTGAACTCCCAACAAGCCTCTTATAGTCTCCCTCACTTCGGCATTTATTACTTCAACAGGAAGATAGACTGACTTTTGCTTGTCAGCTAGGCCGATACCAACCAGCTTGGCCACGAAGTAGTCGCTACTATCGGTCTCGGTGTCCACAGCCAGCACCTCTGATTTCGTTAGCTGAGCAATCAATTCCAGAGCTTGTTCTGAGTTCGTGGCTAGCGCGGTTGGTTTCAAACCTTCTGCTAGTGTAAAGATGCCAGTTGTTTGTTGATCGCTGCCAGCTTGGGAGATATCTGAAGTAACAGGAGTTGTCTTTGCAGCCAAAAATGACTGTTGGCCTACGTTATTCTGCGCAGTTGCTGGCTGCTTAGGCGTTGACGCCTCGCCTTCCCCAACAGCTGAGGATGGAGAGCTACTACTACCTTGCGCGACCCCCTTACTATGCCCATTGCCGTTGGGCAGCTTCTCGATTTTGTTATACAAGCTGTAGAACTCCATTTTCTGCACGAAATCCTTGAGCTTAGCATGGTCATATGTTGAAAGCCTTCCCTTTTCCAGTTCAAAGTCCAATTTCAAATCGGTAACTACAGTAGCCAGCTCCTTGCTCATAAAACCGGAAGCTTTTCCTTCCAGCAACTTTTTACGCATGCGTTTGAAGGGTTGTTTGTCCCAAAGTCTAGCATTCTCGCCATCCACTGCGCCGGTTTGAGCGTCCTCTAAAGACTCGTAAACCTTCTCTAGTGAGCCGAATTGGGCCAGTAGCTCTAGTGCTCCCTTCTTACCAATTCCCGGCACTCCTGGGATATTATCTGAAGGATCTCCCAGCAGAGATTTATAGTCAATCATTGCTAGAGGCGGGAACGTATATTTCTTTAGTACATCTTTTTCGCTGAGTTCAGAACCACCCGAAAAATTGAAGCCTGACATGAAAATTGATACATTATTTTGATCATTTACGAGTTGCATCAGGTCTTGATCGCCAGTCACCACGATCTTTTTCAATTGTTTTGGCAAGCTCTTACTAAGACTGCCAATTAAATCGTCCGCCTCGAACCCATCTTGTGAAAATTCAGGGATACCCAACACCTCGAGAAACTCGTGTACTCTAGGGAATTGGCCGCGCAGTTCTTGTTCCATGGGTTTACGATGCGCTTTATATAGGTCGTACTGCTTGTGGCGAAAAGTTGGTTTACCTGTATCAAATAATGCAACAACATACTCCGGGTTGTACTTAAAAATTATCTCCAAGAGCAAATTGGCAAAGCCAAAAACTGCGTTTGTCAGCTCGCCCTCTCTAGTAGCTAAGGTGACTGGATAGGCGTGGTAAGCCCTGTGAATAAGCGCGTTGGCATCGATTAGGAGTATTTTTTCCATAGTTGGCCTTGTAAATGTGAAATAAGTAAAATCTGAATAGAGATAACTAGCCCAGTAAAGAGTAGATCGATAATGGGTAGCAGTGGTGAAACAGCGATCTGCGATGCTATAGTGCCGCCAACTATGCGAATGATTGGCAGTGACAGTGCCACCAGCACGATTTGAGCGTTGTCTTTGCCCGCCGCGGCCACATTCCCCCAGAGTTTGCGTGGGCTTAGGACTTTGAGCAGCGCGAACAGGCGCGTTAGCCCAAATGATTTTCGTTGCTGCTTTACTGGTTTACTAATTAGTCGCTCATATTCAAACATAACTGCCCCCATGAAAATGCTGTCGACGATTAACCAGATGATACTGCCTGAAAGCGAGATTGCCACCAAAGCAGCAGTTTCAAACTGGGCTAGAACCATTATGAATAGCGCAATCAGGAACAAAGGCATTGCTAAACCAATTCTGAGTAGCAATAGCTCTAACTTCATCCGCCAATTGCCGAACACGTCGCGCAGACTTAGCTTCTGCAAGAAGCCTTGATATCTGGTATTTGCTTGGTCTGGGTTTGAGCCGCCAACTTCGCTACTACTCGCCTTAGCACTATAAAAAGACACTTGCCCCAGAAATAGGAGGCTCAAAAATGCCAGAATCAGTGCCAAAACCAGCAAAAACAGCGTCACTGGAGCTGCCTGACCGCTCTGCGAGAGCCACAAGGCGATCGATTGTAGCCCCGGTAGGATCAGCAGTAGTGCCAGCACATTTATACTATCTGGAGAAGTGAATACCTCACGAATTGCAAGTATGGTTGACACGCGGGGCGGGACGATGTTTTTACCAACTCTTTTTACTTCGGTAACTGCCATACTACATAATAACCTATACCCACCGAACGAGAGATAATTTTCGGGTAGTTGGTTTACGTCTCCTAGCGTGCTCTCTAAACTTTTTATCAATTATAAACATTCCTACACTTTTCCTGCCTTTTTCAGAGGGAACATCTTGAAAACAGGCAAAAAACACTTACACTTGAGTTAAATCCTTTTGATTATGAATAGTTTTGATTATATTTCAATTTCGACCAAATCTTGCTAGTATAATTGCATGAATATAGTCCCCAGAGCGGTGCAAAAAGAGATTGAAGCAGAGTTAGAGAATAATAAGATTCTATTGATCACGGGGCCGAGACAAGCCGGGAAGTCTACTCTACTGGGGCTTCTAGCCGACAAGGTGCGCAAGCGAGAGGGTCAAAAAGGCAGCACAGAATCAGCAGCCGGAGTGAACACCGGGGCCAGCCAAGTATTCCACTACAACTTTGACCGCACTGCAGACCTGGATTTCTTCAGCAAGCAGCAAAAGGTCGAGGCTTTTTTGAGCATCCGCTCGCTGAAATCCAGGTTGTACATATTCATAGACGAGGTGCAGAGGAAGAAAGATGCCGGCAACTTCTTCAAATATTTTTATGATGCCGGCCTCAACGTCAAATTCATCTTCTCGGGCTCCTCTTCTATCGAACTGACAGACAGCTTTGGCGACGCGCTCACTGGTCGCAAGCGCGTGTTCTACCTCTACCCTTTTGGATTCAAAGAGATTCTAGGGATCAGTGCGCCAGAAGATCCGCAGCTATTTATCGAGCTGGCTGAAGTTGGAGAACCCTCGGTGCAGCAGAAGCTAGAGACGATTCTCGAGCAGACTCTCATCTGGGGCGGATACCCTGAAGTTGCCCAAAAGCAGCTAGAAAACGCTAAGCTCAAAGCCCTGTCCGAGCTTTACGAGAGTTACGTACAAAGAGACGTCAAAGACCTGTTGCGGGTCAAAAACGTGAGCGGGTTTAACCACATGGTTAAACTCCTAGCTCACCAGATCGGCAGCCCATTAGTGGCAGAAGATATTGTCAGGCAGACCGGCCTGCACGCGGGCACGGTGAGCTCTTACCTCGATATATTGGAAGGGACTTCGATCCTGTCTCATACCGAGAATTTTAACCCCGACTTCGACCCTAAATTGCCCAAATCCAAGTTCTATTATTTCATAGACAATGGTCTGCGCAATTACGCTCTAGGTCAGCTCCAGTCGGGCTTTCGCACCGATTACCAGCAGTTAGCCGCCAATCTCGTCTTTAGCGAGCTACTCAAGCGCAAACAAGCCGGCAGCGGGCAAAACATCTATCATTATCAGACTTACTCTGACAATCATATCGATTTTGTGCTCACTGACGGTCTTGGCGGGGGGACCAGTGGCAGGACCACTAGCAGCCTCAGCCGCGGCAATTTCACACCTATCCTCATCCGCTACCAAGACAACAGCACTACTCTGGGCAAAAAGGTCCACGAGTTCCTAGCTGCCAAAAAACCAGAAAAGCTGATCATCATCACCCGCGATCTTGAAGAAACCCAAGAGGTCAAAGGCGCGCAGGTAGATTTCACCCCGCTGGGGAGGTTTTTGCTAAATCCGTAGTTTCTTATCTACCCTCAACAATCCTACGCAGCTTTATGCCCTATACTCCTTCACCATGGTCTCGAAGACGTCTCGTTCCATAACTTCGTCCTTAAGCAGGCGCTCGGAGATAGCGTCGAGCAGCTTGCGGTTCTTCTGCAAGATGTCCTTGACGTCGATAAGAGCTGCAGAGATGATGTCGCGGACTTCCTGGTCGATGATCTGTGCAGTGGCCTCAGAATAAGGCTTCTCTGCACTACCCCAGCCCATGTGCGGCTCTTCTTCGCTGCCGTACTTCACTAGTCCTAGCTTTTTACTCATACCGAACTGCTTGACCATCTTACCAGCGATGCTGGTAGCGCGCTCGATGTCATTTGAGGCGCCAGTAGTGACATCGTCAAATACCAATTCCTCAGCGGCCCAACCTGCAAGCAGGTGGCGCACCTTGGAGAGCATCTTAGTCTTGGTCATTTGTAGCTGGTCAGTTTCTGGCAGGTTCATAGTGTAACCGAGCGCCATACCGCGTGAGAGGATAGTAATCCTGTGAACTGGGTCGCTCTGTGGCGTCAGCGCCATCACCACTGCGTGGGCAGCCTCATGGTAGGCAGTCATCTTCAGTTCCTCTTCTGTCCTCTTGCGTCTGCGCACAGGACCAGATTGCACCTTAGTCGCAGCTTCTTCGATATCGTCAACTGTAATTTCCTGGCGATTGGCCTTAGCCACAATAATAGCAGCCTCGTTGAGCATGTTAGCAAGGTCAGCTCCCGAGAAGCCAACTGTGCGCTTAGCTACATCGCGCATGTCTACCGACTTAGCAATCGGTTTACCTTGCGCGTGGATGCTCAAAATTGCCTGTCTACCCTCTAGATCTGGAGAATCTAACACCACCTTACGATCAAACCTACCCGGTCTCAATAACGCTGGGTCAAGTACATCTGGTCTGTTAGTGGCTGCAATTACAATCACATTGTCCCTACCCTCAAAACCGTCCATCTCCACCAGAATCTGGTTCAAGGTCTGCTCAGTGGAGCTAGACTGGAATGTCGTACCCCTTTTTCTACCCACAGCGTCGATCTCATCGATGAAAATCAGTGCTGGAGAGGCTTTCTTGGCCTTATCAAATAGATCCCTAACTCTGGATGCACCCGCACCCACCAACATCTCTTCGAACTCAGATCCAGAAGTGTGGAAGAACGGCACACCAGCCTCGCCTGCAACCGCCCTAGCTAGCAATGTCTTTCCAGTTCCAGGCTCTCCCACCATCAACACTCCGCGTGGGATTTTGGCGCCGATCTTCTGGTATTTGGCAGGATTACGCAAGAAGTCTACCACCTCTTTGAGTTCTTCTTTGGCCTCGTCTACGCCAGCTACATCGGCGAATTTGATCTTCATCTTCTGACCAAAGAACATCCTGGCTTTGGATTGGCCGAATTTCATGAGGCCCCCATTGGAACTGTTCATGGTGCGCAGTAACATGAAGCCCAAAAAGCCCAGCATACCTATAAATGCGATATTTATCAGCAAAATAGGATCGATTTGGTTAATTGGAATAAATTTGAATGAAGTGGTCTGTGAAGCTAGATTGACACCCTCTTCTTGTAAGAATTTAGTGAAATCCGCAGTAGCAGTGCCGAAATTGACATGAGTACGCGAAAGCTTTTCCTCTCTGACCCTAGCATAAACTGTGCCTGAAAATGCCCACACATCCTGGTAGCGGCCAGAGCTCAATGCGCTCTCGTAGTCTGCTTTGCCTCTAGTGATCCCAGCTGAGCGCAAATAAACCACTCTAACTGGGAGAGTATTGATATCTAGGTTTCCTGAGCTTAGGGCGCTGACCAAATCCTGCTCCCTTACGCCGGAGATGACCCAGTCTTTGACGCTATCTGCTTCCCAGTCCACCAACACCTGATTTTCGAGCACAATAATTTCGCGAATTGTCTCTCTTGCAAAGGCTGCGCGCAGCTGGCCGAGCGACTCGCTAAAGTTTTTAGGTGCTCTGAGAACATTTACTAAATCAATTGCTGACTTCTCTTCTAGATCAGTGGCTTTAACTAACTTTGGAGCTGGGACGCCTTCCTCTGGCTTTGGCAAGCTCACGGTAGCATTATCGACCTTAACGACCTCGATATATTTGCCCAAGCCCACTGCATTGCCGTCATTGCGCACGTCTACCTGAGAATAGCGATTTTCTTTGACTGCTCGCAGGAATTCATCTACTGTGATTCGTTCGCCGAGAGCAGGATTCAAGGCATTTGTAATCAGTACCCAAACCAAAATAACAGCCAAGGCCATCAAGGCGATATTTGTCACTGACAATTTGATCACTCTGACTTTTGCGGGCACCATCCTGCCTGAGATATTTTTGAACCTACCACCTGAATTTCTATCTCCAGCGGCCTTCTGCCCATTACCCTTTTCGCTTGGTGCCTTTTCTGCTGTAGTCTTTTCTTTTGAATTTGTCGCCATTGTTATTACCTTTGTATTTACCTTAGTTTAAGTTACTAAAAATGCCGAGGGAGGGATTCGAACCCTCGACCTTCGGTTTATGAATCCGATGCTCTAACCAACTGAGCTACCTTGGCATTTAGCGGCCATCAAGCCTGTACGATTCTATCACCGTCACGGCTCCATAACCTAGCAAATTATACAGCAAAACTACCCTTTCTGAGATGCAAAATCTGCCTTTGCTATAACAGTTTGAACGTTCTTAATTATTTATGCCTCAAGTTTTGCTGGGAGAGGAACCACTCCTTGAATAATCTGATAAATCCGCTTGTGCAGACGAGCGGGAATTCAATTTGGGTTTTGTGAGAGGGGAATTCGATTTTATGTATATCTAAATTTTTCTCATCCATGATGATACGCTTTATCACATTGTAGGATTCTTCAGCAGTGTGCACTTTCCCAGTATCCCAGCATAAAAAGCCAAACTCTAACGTGCCTCTCAGTGGGTAAGAGTACACGCCAGCCTCCTCAATCTGCTCTATTTGTCCTTTCGTCACTTCGCCCATAAATTCCAAACATTTTGCCCAGACGTATAATGGGTTCTTGTAAGGAATTTTAGATAACCTAAATTCGTCAAATATATCCTTAAGCTGGTATTGGAAGAAAGTCTCTACATTACGGTCGAAAACGCTGTTCCATGATCTATACGAATTCACTAAAGTGTGATCCAACAAGTCGGGGTATACCGCTGCAATACTTTTTTGAATACTACTTAATGACACTTTTTCGACTGTACTCTCCACAGAAAACTTGAGCTCATGTTTCAGATAATCTGCTTCCTGTTTGTCCAAATGGATCATTCGCGAACCTCGCAGTGGAAGAGCGGTATATAAACCTGCCGATTCGACCATATTAGGTGCCTTCTTTTTACGATTAGCAGAGGTAGCTTCCTCGCGCAGTTCAATTTGCAACCTACCTTTAGCCAGGACTTTGTCTAATGCAAGCCCTTCTGTCTCACCCTCCGAATCAGGTCCCTCATATTCATGTAATAACAGAATACTACCAGCACCTTTGACGTCAATGAACGCGGTATTTATGTAGATTGGGTTACTAAACTTAGGAACAACGAATCCATCTTGATTAGTGTATGTTTTACCTGAAGGTTTTGCGAATGCCAATACACTGCTTCGGTAACTATGAATATCGCTTCTGAGAAGTAGATTCCAAGTCTCTTCAAGCATATCCACAGACTGCATGCTTGCGACATCTACGCCCCTATTTGCGGACAAAGTGATTTCTAGGCCAAAGTCCGTGTTCCTTATGGGGCGTTCCGATAAATTGTCGTTTTCAAAGCCACCCATAGTTATCGTCCTTTTTAAGGAATGTAATAGCCTGGATAATAACATATTGATGCGTATTTCTGGGAATATAGCTGATGAGTAGCGTAAAACTTGCGGGGGTTGGATTCGAACCAACGGCCTTCAGGTTATGAGCCTGACGAGCTACCACTGCTCTACCCCGCGGTAATTGAGCTAACATGCTTGCTGTATAAGCAAACAGCTAAAGGTAGCTACTGGCTACTGTGGATATTATAGCACTAAATGCACGCTGGTTGGCAAGCACCGGCGGACCTAGAAAGACCATACTCTATCGCACACATTACCACGGAGGTTATCTCTACCCCTGCAATCCCCTACCGACTTCCTGCCAAAAGATATCCCACCAGATCTTGTTGTCGGCGCGCAGAATTGGATCTGGCTGGTGCTCCTCTAGCTCTACAAATGACCTGCCCTCGGGATTGATCAAGTAAATCGACTCACCTTCGCGCGCAAAATTCATACTGTCATAGCCGTAGCGACGGCGGTACTCTAATGAAGAATAGTATTCGATCTCTTGCTCCAGCTCCAACTTTTTCTCTCTAGCCTTTTGCAAGCGGTCATTTTCGGCCGTCATCACCGCGTAATTTTGCGGAACTTCTGCCAGTTTGGCGTAGATATTGAACACCAATATCACTGCTAGCAAGGTCAATAAGCCGAGTACCGCTAATTTATCCCCGCTAAATCCATAACCAGAAAGAAACCTAGACAGCGACTTGGTGCGCAGGTTGGAATATTTAAGCCACAGAGTTAGTTTCGCCCACATATCTTATAGTATTGACTAAGTGCAAGTGTAGTGTTATTATCATCATAACAGTTTTTGGGTAGTGAATTGCAATAGCCCCAACCGCCCGGGATATCTACTGAGTATTGATGTATAAATGAAGTTGAATGAAGCAGTTAGTAAATTTTTAGCCGACCTTACGGCTGCAGGTCGTTCGCCTGCCACTATCGTAGCCTATAACAATGACTTACAGCAGCTTGTCACAGCTGTCGGGGATCAAGACGTCACCAAGATTACCACCAAGGAGTTAGAAAAGTTCATCGGCGGCCTGAGTGAACAGGGTTTTAAGAACAAGACTATCTCTCGCAAGCTAAACAGTATCAAATCGCTATTCAAGACACTGCAGGAGGCCGAGCAAATCTTGGTAGACCCAAGTAAACCAATTCCCCACCCTGATATCAAGACCAAGTTACCTAGAATACTTGCCGAGGCCGAATACATGGCGCTCAGGCAAGCCAGCAAATCGAACTCACGTCTCTACGCTCTTATAGAATTGATGTTACAGACTGGAATGCGTATCGGCGAAATTTCTAGGTTGAAAGTTGAAGATATCAAATTCAAGAGCAAACCTCCACAAATTTTGATCTCGGAGAACGCCAGTACCTCGATGAGATTGATTGAGTTAAATCCAATGGCTGCTAAGTGCATCAAGGACTTTTTGCCAGAGCGAATGGCTGTAGAGGGTGACCAAGGTTATCTATTCAACACCAAAAATGGCAGCAATATGATCATCCGCAACATCCGCTCTTCAGTCAACCGCATTTTCAAAAAAGTGGCCATTAAGGACGCCACAGTCAACGACCTGCGCAATACCTTTATCGCTAAGCAGCTCGATGCCGGTGTATCACTTGCCAAAGTCGCCCAGACCGTAGGTCACCGCCGCTTCTCCTCTACCGAGAAATTCTTGCCCGCCATCGAGCGTAAAAACCCCGGCAAAGGCGAGAAAATCGTGCAGATTGACTAGAAGAGAGCAGCCTATCGTCCCAGCTGTTGTAGCAAGTAATTATATGCACCCTGTAGCCTTTTTGTTTTCCCAGATCTCTTACTATACAAGTTATGACCAACTATCTCTTGGTGTGTAAGCCCAATAGTACTATCAGGTAGTATTTGTACAAGATCTCCTTCCCCAAAGTCTAATACAAACTTCTGCATGTCAATTACTGACTGCAATCCAACTGCCACATAGCTAACATTGCTTACCCGATGACTAACCTTTTCTGTTGGTGGTTGGTTCAAATTCATTATGGTTAACGCGTCAGGGTTAAAGTCATCAATTAAGGTAGGGTTAAGCTCTGAATAATCCTCTAAAATCACTCTGATCCTTTTTTGTGACTTGCTCGCAGCAATATTTTCATACATGGAATACCCATATTCTTCCTTAGCGTAAATATATAGAGAGTTTAGGGCATCCGCCGGGCTAGGGCTGCCGATATACCTCAATCTAACCACCTCTTCCTCGATCGGGATTACGACCACTCCATTTTCCACCCCACGATCAAACCAATCAAGCACATCTATAGTACCTGGATTCTTATATAAGCCAACCCTGGCGACTAGTTCACGTAATTCTTTTGCGATAGTACTTCTTTCTGGTATTTCTCTATTAGTAACCCAACTGCGCACACCACTATTTGAAATCAATCT
>CALFHW010000019.1 GCA_937876695.1 uncultured bacterium | reverse complement strand
GTGAATACGTTCCCGGGCCTTGTACACACCGCCCGTCAAGCCATGGAAGTTGGGAGCGCCTGAAGTCTGCAACCGCAAGGAGCGGCCTAAGGCGATACTAGTAACTGGGGCTAAGTCGTAACAAGGTAACCGTACCGGAAGGTGTGGTTGGACCACCTCCTTTCTAGAGAAGAATTTCGTTTAGCGAGCTATCTCATATATCTTCAAAAAAAAATTAGTTCTTTACAAGACAACATTACAAGCTTTGGATCGCCCCTAATGCAGATAGCGAAAGCGGAGAGGAAATGGGAAAAGCATCTGAGGATGGGAGTAATAAGCAATTATAGTCTCGTAGCTCAGGTGGTTAGAGCGCTACACTGATAATGTAGAGGTCCGCAGTTCAAGTCTGCGCGGGACTACAGAAATGGGGAATTAGCTCAGCTGGCTAGAGCACCTGCCTTGCACGCAGGGGGTCAACGGTTCGAATCCGTTATTCTCCACGCTCCAATTTGTCCATTAGTCAATTTGTCCATTAGTCAATTCATTGACAAATCGACAAATTAGCAAATTGACAAATCGGAAAACGTTCTTTGACATATTGGAAAAAAGTAATTGAAAGAGAAGACAACAGTAGAGACTGTTGTTGGAAGTAAGTTATGCGATGTTGGTTTACTAACAACAAACAACGAACAACTGACAACTAGCTCAAAAAAGCATTCTAACTGAGCAAAAGGCAGTTAGAAGAAGAAAGTAAGAAAGGGCACACGGGGGATGCCTAGGCTCTCAGAGGCGATGAAAGACGTGATAAGCTGCGATAAGCTTCGGGGATTAGCAAATATGAATTGATCCGAAGATTTCTGAATGGGGAAACCTAACTACTTGAAGAGTAGTTGCAATAATGCGCAAACCCGCTGAACTGAAACATCTAAGTAAGCGGAGGAAGAGAAAACAATAGTGATTTCCTGAGTAGTGGCGAGCGAAAGGGAAAGAGCCCAAACCGGCTATGTTACGGCATAACCGGGGTTGTAGGACTACGACATGGTATAGTAAAGTGAAGTGGAATGGCTTGGGAAAGCCAATCATAGAGGGTGAGAATCCCGTACACGTAAGCGATACTAACCTAGTAGGATCCTGAGTACCGCGAGGTCGGAGACGCCTTGTGGGAATCTAGCGGCACCATCCGCTAAGGCTAAATACTCCTCAGACACCGATAGCGCACTAGTACTGTGAAGGAAAGGTGAAAAGAACCGCGAACAGCGGAGTGAAATAGAACCTGAAACCGTATGCCTACAAGCGGTCAGAGCCCTTTTGTGGGGTGATGACGTGCCTTTTGCATAATGATCCTACGAGTTACTCGTCACTGGCAAGGTTAAGGATAATACATCCGCAGCCGTAGCGAAAGCAAGTCTTAATAGGGCGAAAGTCAGTGGCGGTAGACGCGAAACCCTGTGATCTACCCATGAGCAGGATGAAGTGACGGTAACACGTCATGGAGGTCCGAACTGATAAGCGTTGAAAAGCTTCCGGATGACTTGTGGGTAGGGGTGAAAGGCTAATCAAACTGGGAGATAGCTCGTACTCCCCGAAATGTTTTTTGGAACAGCCTTGGAATAGAGTGTACTAGAGGTAGAGCTACTAATTGGGTAAGGGGGTGTCAAAGCCTACCGAACTCAGATAAACTCCGAATGCTAGATACATGTTTTCCAGGAGTGAGCCCTTGGGTGCTAAGGTCCGAGGGCGAGAGGGAAAGAACCCAGACCATCAGCTAAGGTCTCTAAATTCAGATTAAGTTGAACTAACGTGGTCCAATCGCTATGACAGCTAGGATGTTTGCTTGGAAGCAGCAATTCATTTAAAGAGTGCGTAACAGCTCACTAGTCGAGCGGTTGGGCGTGGATGATAAACGGGCATCAAATCTGGTACCGAAGCTATGGATTTCCGTGTAAACGGGAGTGGTAGGGGAGCATTCTAATTGCGCTGAAGGTGTAACGTGAGTTATGCTGGAGCGATTAGAAAAGCCAATGTAGGCATAAGTAACGATAAGGCAGGCGAGAAACCTGCCCTCCGATAGCCTAAGGTTTCCTGATCAACGTTAATCGGATCAGGGTTAGTCGGGACCTAAGACGAAGCGAAAAGGCGTAGTCGATGGACAACAGGTTAATATTCCTGTACCAGTGGAGAGGGACGGAGCGGTGAAACATCTACGGGGTGACGGAAGTCCCCGTTGAGCCGAGCCTTCGGGCAAAGCGAAGATGCGTAATAGCTTCCAAGAAAAGCTCCCACATAAGCCCGTACCGCAAACCGACACAGGTAGGCAAGATGAGTATTCTAAGGAGCTCGAGTGAATCACGGTTAAGGAACTCGGCAAATTAACCCTGTAACTTCGGGAAAAGGGGTGCCCATAGCAATATGGGCCGCAGAGAAATGGCTCAGGCGACTGTTTATCAAAAACACATGGCTTTGCTAAATCGAAAGATAATGTATAAGGCCTGACACCTGCCCGGTGCTGGAAGGTTAAGAGGGGATGTTAGCGCAAGCGAAGCATTGAATCGAAGCCCCAGTAAACGGCGGCCGTAACTATAACGGTCCTA
>CALFHW010000018.1 GCA_937876695.1 uncultured bacterium | reverse complement strand
TTGCACAATGAAAACTTCATACAATCACAAATTTAGTTATTTTAAAGTTGTCGAGCCGACAATGATAAAATAGCACACCAGAAACTGCTACGGCAGTAGAAGGTGAGTAGGTCAAGATATTAAGAGCACAGGGTGGATGCCTTGGCACTGAGAGCCGATGAAGGACGTGGTAAGCTGCGAAAAGTCTTGGGGAGCTGCAAGCAAGCGTCGATCCAAGAATGTCCGAATGGGGAAACCCGGCTGGAGTAATGTCCAGTCACTGATAACTGAATCCATAGGTTATTAGGGGGAACGTGGGGAACTGAAACATCTAAGTACCCATAGGAGTAGAAAGAAATAATCGATTTTCCTAGTAGTGGCGAGCGAACGGGAAAGAGCCCAAACCGAGATCTACGGATTTCGGGGTTGAGGATGATCAACAACGTGATGGCGGTATCTTAGTTGAAGAGGTCTGGAAAGGCCCACCATAGAGGGTGATAGTCCCGTAAGTGAAAAGAGAAGGCCCACAGATCAATCCAGAGTACTACGAGGCACGTGAAACCTTGTAGGAAGCAGGGAGGACCATCTCCCAAGGCTAAATACTACTCAGTGACCGATAGCGCATAGTACCGTGAGGGAAAGGTGAAAAGAACCCCGGGAGGGGAGTGAAATAGAACCTGAAACCCTGTGTTTACAAGCAGTGGAAGTCCGTTAATGGACAACCATGTACTTTTTGTAGAACGGGCCAACGAGTTACGTTATATAGCAAGGTTAAGGTGTTCAGCACCGGAGCCGTAGGGAAACCGAGTCTTAATAGGGCGCATGAGTTATATGGCGTAGACCCGAAACCGGGTGACCTATCCATGAGCAGGTTGAAGCGCAGGTAAGACTGCGTGGAGGACCGAACCCATATCTGTTGAAAAAGGTTGGGATGACTTGTGGATAGCGGAGAAATTCCAATCGAACTCGGAGATAGCTGGTTCTCCCCGAAATAGCTTTAGGGCTAGCGTTGATATGAGTGATGCGGAGGTAGAGCACTGAATACTCTAGGGGCTTTCACCGGCTACCGAAAGTTATCAAACTCCGAATGCCGCAATCATATTGTCAGCAGTCAGACTATGTGTGATAAGATTCATAGTCAAAAGGGAAACAGCCCAGACCATCAGCTAAGGTCCCAAAGTGTAGATTAAGTGGGAAAGGATGTGGGGTTGCACAGACAACTAGGATGTTGGCTTAGAAGCAGCCATTCATTCAAAGAGTGCGTAATAGCTCACTAGTCGAGTGACCCTGCGCCGAAAATTACCGGGGCTAAAATCTACCACCGAAGCTATGGCTTGATCTTAGGATCAGGGGTAGGGGAGCATTCTATACGGGCAGAAGCGGTATCGCGAGGAGCCGTGGACTGTATAGAAGAGAGAATGTTGGCATGAGTAGCGACAGGCGGGTGAGAATCCCGCCGGCCGAATGCCTAAGGTTTCCTGAGGAAGGTTCGTCCGCTCAGGGTTAGTCAGGACCTAAGCCGAGGACGAAAGTCGTAGGCGATGGACAACAGGTTAATATTCCTGTACCACCAAGTATCGTTTGAGAGAGGGAATGACACAGGAGGTTAGGCGAGCGCACTACTGGATGTGCGTCCAAGCAGCGAGTGAGAGAAGATAGGCAAATCCGTCTTCTTGTTAATTGTGAGCTGTGATGGGGAGTGAAAGTTAAGTAACGAAGTCGTTGATATCACACTGTCAAGAAAAGTTTCTATCGAGATATGAGGTGCCTGTACCGCAAACCGACACAGGTAGGCAAGTAGAGAATACTAAGGCAAGCGAGATAACTATTGTTAAGGAACTCGGCAAAATGACCCCGTAACTTCGGGAGAAGGGGTGCCCCACTCGGTTCAGAGCTAGGTGGGGCCGCAGAGAATAGGCCCAAGCGACTGTTTACCAAAAACACAGGTCTCTGCTAAATCGAAAGATGACGTATAGGGGCTGACGCCTGCCCGGTGCTGGAAGGTTAAGGGGACTAGTTAGAGCAATCGAAGCTATGAACCGAAGCCCCAGTAAACGGCGGCCGTAACTATAACGGTCCTAAGGTAGCG
>CALFHW010000017.1 GCA_937876695.1 uncultured bacterium | reverse complement strand
GGCTGGCAATAATCAGCATGGTTCCATTCTTATGGCAATTTTCTCCCACTGGAGTACTGGCCACTCACAATCTGAGATCTGCAGACAGCGATATGCTGCAACTGTCGTTTATGCTGCTGAGCAGCTTAGCGGTATATAAATTCCGCAGCAGGAAAGGGTGGGGGTGGCTTATCGCCTCTGGAATTCTCTCAGCGCTAGCGATCTTCACTAAAGGGCCTTTGGGCATATTACCAATGCTACTTTTACTGATTCCCTTCGCTGGGTATAGGCCAAAACTAAAATACATTTTGGTTGGTTTTGTTCTGGCTCTATCGTTTACCTCGGCCTGGGTAGTATTAATGATCGCCAACTTTGGCGGGGATTTCTGGCAACAGTATTTTATCTACCACCAACTTTCACGAGCTAACTCGGCTCTGGAAGGCCATAATCAGCCTTGGTGGTTCTACCTAAGGTTACTAATAGATGGTGGCTTCTCAGGACCACTGTTGCCAGCTTTCATCGGGGCAGTAATTTTAATTCTGCGCAAACGTTTGCTGACCTCTGTGACGACTATCATCTTCATAATGGCAGTTCTATGCTTTGTTGCTGTGCAGTTTACTTCTACTAAAATCGCTTGGTACCTTCTACCAGCAGGTATATTCGCGTGTATATTTATTTCTTCAGTAAAAATTAAATTAAGCTACATGTGGCTATTTTTAATTTATTTCTTAGCGACTGTATCACTATTTAGCACGTTATTTTTATTTATTTCACAACGAAATACACTGCAAGGAGACGCGCTCGGCGATTCCGTACATGTTTATTGTTCGAGCCAAGATCACAGGATTTTTAATTTTTACAGAGCAGCAGCAAAATTAACTGAAATTGATGAATCAGCAGAACCGAGAATCTATGTTGATCTAAACGACCTCGAAGGTTGTCCACTGACTGGCCAAGGGTGGGAATTGGAAAGACTTGTATCAGGGAATTATGCTATCCTAAAATTGAAATGAGACTAACTAAGCAGGTGCTACAACAGAGATATTCACAAGTTGACGAGGAGCCTGCTAATAAGTCAGCCTCTGAAGTAGATGAGAACCAGCTGAAGTTAAGTCCAAAAAGAGAGAAGATGCAGCTGAGTCTGGATCTTGGAGCGGGAAAATTGATAGCTGTTTTCCTGATGGGTATGTTTATGTTGGTAGGACCAGCAATACTATTTGAGAATCGCGAGCAATTGGTAGTGGCGGTTATGAACAGCACACAGACAAATAGCTCTAGTCAGATTGCCCAATCTACGCAGATTGCCGAGCCTACTCAAACGGACACTCAGCAAGGCAGAGTAGCCGGGCTTTCAGATCAGGCGGGCACTTCCAGTGGTCAAACCCTTAGCGTGATTTTCTTCGTTGTCGGCGCACTACTACTCACCATTCCAGTCTTTGTAGTACTCAGACTCTAATCCCGAACCGGCGAGCTAATCTAAATATTTGCGGGTGTTCTGATTGTGTTCAGCTAAAGTTTTGGCCAGCCAAATTTGTCCTGTGCCATCTTGTTCATGCAAGAAATAGTAGTAGTCAGTATCCTCTGGGTTCATCGCAGCCTGCAACGAACCTAAACGGGGACTATTAATGGGAGTGGGGGGCAGACCTGGATACTTATAAGTATTGTATGGGGAATTGAAGAGCAGCTCTTGTGAGGTAGGTCTCGGGTTACTTGCACCAGTAGCGTAGTTCACTGTTGCATCTGATTGCAATGCCATTCCAATTTTAAGTCTATTGCTAAACACACTGGCGACTAACGGCCTGTCCACACTGCCAAGGCTCTCCTTATCGACGATTGAGGCCAACACTAAGTTCTGGTAGAAGGTCCTGCCGCTTGAGTTAAGAGGTAGGGCAGCTGTTTTCTTCATAAAATTTTCAACTAAGGCAGATATAATGCTTTCGTTGCTGGCATCTAAGAAAAACTCATAGGTATCGGGGTAGAGAAAGCCTTCCAGCGGCTTGTCATCAGGCTTACGTTCTTGCAAGAAAGTCTGTAGTACTTCACTTAGCCAACTTATATCGCTAGATTTGATCAGGTCTAACAGCGCTTGGCTTCTCGACTGCCCTCCCGCTTGCACAAATGCGTTGGAGATACGCTCCGCAACTGAATCAGCCTTAATTCCTTCAGGTAGGGTGACTTTGACGCCTTTACTGACAGTGCCTTCGCGCAGCTTGGCTACGATTGTCTGAATTGTGGATTCTCCAGTTAAACTATATTTACCTGCTTTAAGCTGACTGCCAGCACCTTCCTGCCTTAGATAAAGGCGGAAGACATTATCGTCGATACCGTCTGCGCCAGCAGTTTTCAGGGTAGAGATGATAGTGTCAGTACTACTACCGGCAGCAATTTCAAAATTGAGGTCTTTACCAACTACCTTGGTAATCCCAGTTTGGTAGTAGTTGTAGGCCAAAAATGCGCCGCCAGCGGCGATGACTATAACAATTAATAAGAAAATTCCGAGTTTTTTCATAGTGATTCTATTCTAGCAGATAAAAAACTCGCCAAGATATGGCTAGCGGCGTAGGCGTCTCCCATAGTGCTTTTGAGCTTGGGAGTTAGGCCTTGATTTGAAAGTCTGCTGCTCAAAAGCTCATCCTGCCAAAAAATCGGCAAGTTGGTGTGATGTTTTATGCGGGCGGCAAAGCGCTCGATGCCACTACTGTGCTCAGCCGTGCCTTCATTATTTGTACCGGTGCCGATTACGACCCCCGCAACCTGCCATTTGGCCGCTAGCTCAGTGATTCTCGCGATCTCTTGTTGGTCTTTTGTGACCCTGATAACTTCCAATGGGGTACACACAACCTGGCCGCCATCGCACACAGCCACACCTATATTTCGCCCTCCAAAATCAAGCCCCAGCAAGGCCCCTGGTGGAACTAGATTAATTTTACCTTCCGGCTGTGCTGCTGTATAATGCATTAGTTTGTATTTAACATTTTACTTTATAAATCCCAGGTAGACTAATTTGTTTGGGGAGGAATTAAAACTTCAAGCCTAGTTTGCAGTTTTGATTTCTTCACCAGCAGCGGTCCTACCAGGAAAACAAACATGTCAATTTCTAACACCAAGAATATCCCCCAAATTAAGAGGGAGACAGTTAATTTCTTAGATCAGGAGCTCACTTTTGAGTTCGATCACTATGCCTATAAGGCTGACGCAGCTTTAACCCTCACCAGAGGCGAAACAGTTGTCTTAGCTACAGTTACCACTGGCAAATTGCCAATTGATGCTAACTTCCTACCTCTTTCAGTAGAGTAT
This sequence comes from uncultured bacterium, assembly GCA_937876695.1. GTDB lineage: Bacteria > Patescibacteriota > Dojkabacteria > CALFHW01 > CALFHW01 > CALFHW01. The sequence continues at coordinate 35,443 of CALFHW010000017.1, read as the reverse complement.
ATCGAAAAGCACTATGCAGGCGGTATGATCAGCAGTTCTAGATTCGTTAAAAGAGAAGGCAGACCTACCGAGTCAGCAGTCTTGAAGGCTAGGCAGATCGACCATGCTCTCAGATCGCTATTCCCTAAGTCATGGAGAAAACCGGTTGGAGTAGTAATCACTGTCCTTGCTTACGATGGAGTCAATGATCCAGAGCAGTTGGGAGTGATCGCAGCTTCTACCGCATTAATGATGTCCAGTATTCCATTTGCAGGACCATCAGCTAGCGTCAAAGTTGGTTTAGATAGAGAGGGCCAATTCGTATGGTCACCAGCAGTCAAGGAGATGGAAGAACTAGAGATGGATATGATCGTAGCTTTCGTAGGAGATCGTATTTTGAATATCGAGGGTTGGGCTAAGGAAGTATCAGAGGATGTAATGGCAAGACTGATGCAGGAAGCAGTAGAGAAGGGCAAAGTCATCTTGGACTTCCAGACAATGATCGCCGGCAAATACGGTAAAACCAAACAAGCACACGAAGAGACCTCTACAGCAGAAGACATGGTGGCAGTAGTTAAGGCTAGTTATGCAACTGGCATCGAGGCAGCTCTTAAGGACCGAGAAAATAGAGAGGACATGTTCAATAAAATGAAGGCTGAGCTAGCAGAAAAGCTTGCTGCTGATAACGCAGCCAAGGCTGCTAGTAACGGTGGCGATGTAGAAAAGGTCAACACAGCTGCTATTGAGGATGCATTTGAGTATGTTGCCAGAAGGATCCTAAGGGATATGGCTTTGGCAAATGAATCTAGAACTAGCGGCAGAAAGCTAGATGAGATCCGCGAGCTGAGTATCGAAGTTGGCGCCTTGCCAAGAGTACACGGTAGCGCTGTATTTACTAGAGGTATTACACAGAGTTTGTCTATTTTGACATTAGGCGCAGCTGGAATGGCACAGACGCTAGAGAGTTTCCAAGGGGAAGAGAAGAAGAGGTTTATGCACCACTATTCTTCACCAAATTACTCTTATGGAGACGCTGGTAGATTCTCATATTACCCAGGTAGAAGAGAAATCGGTCATGGAAATATCGGTGAGAATGCCTTGAAGCACATGATCCCAGCTGAGGGCGATTTCCCATACACCATCAGACTTAGCTCAGAGATTATGAGTTCAAATGGTTCAACTTCTATGGCTGCAACATGCGCCTCTACACTTGCACTGCTAGACGGCGGAGTCCCTCTAAAGGCTATGGTTGCAGGAGTAGCGTTGGGGTTGGTTACAGATGATAGCAACGTAGACAGCTACAAGATTTTGGTAGATATGGAGGATGTCGAGGATTTCTATGGCGACATGGACTTCAAGGTCACCGGTAGCGAAAATGGAATCACTGCTATCCAAATGGACAATAAGCTCAAAGGCGTTCCAGTAAAGATTTTAATAGATGCATTCGGCAAATCCAGAACAGCCAGATTAGAGATTTTGGAAGCGATGAAGTCAGTAATCTCCACCCCTAGAAGTGAGATGAGTCCATATGCTCCTAAGGTAGAGGTCATCAGGATTAACCCTGAAATGATCGGCGAGCTAATCGGTCCAGGTGGTAAAGTTATCAAGAGTATTCTTGAGGCCTGCGAACAGAAGGTAGACATCGATATCCAAGATACTGGAGATATTTATATCACTGGTGTAGATAAGGAAATGCGAGACCTGGCGATGAATATGATCAACGAGATCGTAGTTGAGCCTGAAATCGGCGCAATCTACACTGGAGAAGTAGGAAAGATTGCTGAGTATGGAATTTTCGTAGATGTTTCCTCCAGAATCTCAGGATTGGTACATATCTCTGAAGTAGCTGACGGTTTTGTCAAAGACGCCTCTCAGTATTACGATCTAGGCGATATCGTCAAAGTGAAGCTGATCGGCAAGGACGATAAAGGCAGACTAAAATTCTCTATCAAACAGGCAGATCAAGGTGATAAACCTAAGGCCAGCGAGAGCAAGACTGACGCAGGTGACGGAATAGCTAGCGCAGAGAGACTTTAAGTAACAATGCAGACCAAAGTAGATATGCCAGCCAGAATTGCTAGCGTAACAGCTGATAGCAAATTGAAGTACGATGTAAATGGTAATTCTGGCGGGCTACTTTGGAGTTTACTGAGAACGGCCATGGTGCTCATGTTAGTGATATTGCCTGCTATTAATACCGCTGAAGTATCTGCTGAGAGCCAAATCAGGCTTACTCCAGCAGAGTTCAACGTTAAAATCGGATCACCGGATAAAATCGACTTGCAGTTGAGGCTTTCCAGCGGGGTTTCCAGTGCGATCGAATTTAAACTGAGTACTAGCGAACAAGGCCGGCAACTGCTGGGTGAGAACAAACTCAAAGTGACTCTATTAGTGGAGGGACAGGAGATATTATTGGGTGAGGAAAAGACATTCACATTACCTGCTAGGTCTACCCAGGTAGCAACTCTGAGCGTAGACCCCACAGAAGCGACTCAAGATTTCAACTTTGAGCTACCGCTAATTCTCGAGCAAAAGTCAGGTGCCACCAGGCTTACCCAGGGACAACAGCAAGTGCAACTAAAGCTAGAGAGTAGGATTGCCAGTCAAAAGCAGGAAAGACAGCTCGATGTAGTTATTGCAGTGGGTGTAGCGGTTACTGCACTAATTCTTATTGTTCTGGTCTTATTTTTAAACCGCAAAAAGGAGCAGGAAGAAAGTGGTCAAGAGGGCAATTAGCAATATTACCAATGTAATGGTGCGCAAACAAACCGAAATTGTATCGGTAGCCTCGATGTTGATTGTGATAGGTTTGGCCACCAAGGTCTTAGGCTTAATATTCAACGCGCTGGCAGCTGGCTACCTAGGCACAACTGCCTATAACTCGTTTATATTTGCCTCTGCACTACCAGAACTCGCCAGCCAGGTGATCTTGTTTGGAGCAATTAGTGCGTCAGTTCTGCCTGTACTCACAGGCGTGCTGGACAAACATGGTAGCCAAAGATTCTCAAAGGTGTTTAGTAGTTTGATCAATATTTCCTTGGTGCTATTCACAGTGTCTGCTGTGTTAATCGGTATATTTGCACACGACTTGTTGCCTTGGTTTATTGAGACTGTAATTCAGCCGAAGGAGGAGATTAAGAATATTGGGGAGCTGGGCGATATGCTTAGAGTGTTGATGATTCCGCAGGTGATTCTCGGTATCAGTGTCTATCTCTCCACCGCGCTTAATATCTACGAGAGATTTTTGGTGCCTCAGCTTGCACCGCTTTTCTACAACGTAGGCAGAATTTTGGCGATATTCTTGTTAATCCCATTCATGGGAAATAACCCTTGGGTATTGGTAATTGGTACAATTGTAGGCTCGGTAATTCATCTTGCGGTTCAGATCCCGGTAGTCCTGCATTTAGGAGTTCGCTATCAGTTAGTGGCTGACTTTAAGGACAAGTATATTCGTAAAATCGGGTTAGTGGCAGCACCTCGTATCGCCGCCATCTCAGGCGACCAGCTGCGCATAACCATCGATAAATTCATCGCCTTCGGCTTAGTCAATAATTCACTTGCGCTATACAACTTGGCGATCCTGATAATTTCAGTACCACTATCAGTATTCGGAGTCTCATTCGCTACTGCGTCATTCCCCAGTCTAGCCAAAGCATTCAATAATAACGACCGCATCCTTGCGAGTCAGATATTTTACAAAGTGGTAAATCAGATAATATTCTTCTCAGTGCCAGCGGCGGTATTGCTGTTAGTATTGCGCGTGCCAATCTCTAGAATGGCATTCGGTGTATTTGGAGAAGAAATCGGTTTTTTGGAGACATATACGATTGCTTGGGTAATCCTATTTTTCGCGCCAGGTATAGTGTTTGAGAGCTTACGCACAGTCATTTATAGAGCCTTCTACGCCGCGCATGATACTATCCGTCCGCTGGTAATCTCAATAGGGGTGCTGATTTTCGGCACAATTCTGGGAGTTCTATTTACCAACTATTTGAGCAACTTCGACACCTTTGCCTTGCAGTCTTTGAGTTTCGATTTCAGCTATTTCTTCAGTAAAGAATCCGGCGGCGCGGCTGTTGGGGGATTGGCATTGAGGTCGAGTGTAATTTTCACATTGGAGGCCTTGGTGCTTATGTATTGGCTGAATAGGACATATTTACATGCTAGGTGGGGCGAGGTTATGGGGCCAATTCTACGCAAAATTACAGCTGGAGGAGTGATGTTATTGTTTAGTTACCTAGTGTACAAAATATGGGCGGGCCTTGAGGATACTGAGAGAACGGTGTATTTGATACTGCTAACTGGCACAACCACTGCAGCTTCACTGATGATCTATCTCGGTGTTAGTTGGGCACTGAGGGTTCCAGAAGTCAAAGGTTTTATTGAGTTCTTGATCAAATACCCAAATCTCAAAGCATTCAGACGTTTCAGGAATTTCGACCCAATCCCAGAAGACCCCGAATTAATGAAGTAAGTTGCGAGTAGTTTTGCGCGGCAGCCGCTAATGGTTTAGTATATTAGTATGGCAGACAAATCAGATAGCAATAGTTTAAGTACTTCAGAGCTGAAGACAGCGTCTCAGCTGGCGCCAAGCTCAGCTCAGACTCCATCCCAGAACCAGTCAATAGGGCAGATGCGTTCCAGTATTCAACAACAAGTTGCAACTACGAGCAATCCTCAGGTATTACCAAATCCTATTGCACCAGAGCCAATAGCAGAGCCATTGCCAGAAACGGAGCCCGCAATAGTACCTGGCGTGGAACCCGTTATTCCTATCACACAACCGTTGCAGCCAATCGTTACACAATCAGTGGTTGCTCCACAGCAGCAGCAAGTAGTCCAAGCAGCGCCTGTGCAGCCGGTTGTCCAGCCAATACCGCAGCTACCAGTTCTCCAACCAGAAGTCGCAAGCGTTTCACCCTCAAGTGTTGCAGTTGTTCCACCCACCAAACGCAGAGGTAAAGGCTGTCTAAGAATCATTCCCAGGCTAGGATGCAGAACCTTAGGATGTTTTGGGTGTTTTCTGCCTTTGGTTCTCCTTTTCCTGGCGGCTTTATTCTTGCTGATTAGACCTGCGCAGCTATGGGAACCGTTTAAAGAGCTACTGAATACTGAAGTTAGCACGCAAGCTGCCAGCCAGATCCCACAGTCTCCAAACAACGAGGCAAATGCGCAACTGCTCAGTAGCCTCATTAACCAAGCAAGTAGCAGTAAAAAGCTGACTCTGAAGCAAAATGAGCTAGCAGAAATATTCGCTTCCAGGATTGAACTAGCTAGAGGGATGTATCTGGAGATTTCAGATGATCAACTAATTCTCTACCGCAACCTAGAGTCTCAGGGCGAGCCATTGTGGTTGATTGCGTATTTTACGTTAGACGATGGCAGTTTCACTTTATCTAAGCTAAAAATCAGTTCGGTGGAGTTACCGGAGTTTGTCAGGAATATTGCCAGAGATGGCTTACAAAGTGGCTTTGATTTTGTGAATTTGCAAGACCCAGGGGATCTATTCAGCAAGTTAATACAGGTTGGCCAACAGCCGGCTGATGTGGCTGCTATCGAGTTGACAGCCGGCGCTGTTATAATTGAACTTAAATGAAGTTAACCCTAATTGGCGGCCCTGGTGAGTATTTCGCGATACAGAAACTATCTGAACTGTTGTTAGATAAACAGTATCATAGTTACGATCTGGAGGAGCTAGATTCAATCGGCAAAGTCACCGAGCTGAGCGGTGGAGTAGGGCTTTTTGCAAAAGAACAGGTGCAAATAGTTTTGTTGCGCGGCCCATTTTCTGCTGCTACCGCAGTCCGCAAGGATTTAGAGAAACTTCTTCAAGTTCAAGATGATGGTGCGAAGCTACTGCAGGATCTAGAATTGATTTTGTTTCAAACTGGCAATTTAGATAAACGGACATCTCTGTACAAAACAGCCAAGAAGTCCCACCATGTATATGAATACGGCAAGGAGCTGCCCGCAGATAAAAAGGACTTGATTCGCAAAATGATTGCAGCTGCGGGCTTAGAGACTTCGGCGGCAGTGACACAGGAGCTTACAGGCAGATTAGAGGGGTTCGATATGTTGACTATCGCAAATGAAGTGCGCAAACTCATCACTTTGGTGACCGCAGAGGATCGGAAACAAGTTCACAGCGAAGACTTTGATATTATCTCCAAGCCACTAGATCAGGAGGTTTGGGAGTTATTCAGTTTATCAGTAAACAATAAGAAACAAGCATATGAATTACTCTCCGAACTACTTAGACAGCAAGTTGCGGTACAACTTATTATCGGATTTTTGGCATCACAGTTGCGCGGTATGCACCAAATCGAGATCGGTCTGAGCACTTTGCCGCCTTTCCTGCGTAAAAAGCACAGCTCGGTACTGAGCAAACTCGGAAGCAGGAAGCTCAACTTCCTGATTCTAAAACTAGCCGACCTCGACCTAGCAATTAAGTCGGGTAAACTTATGCCTGAAGCTGGCCTAAAGCTGTTTATTGCCCTAATATAGTAGTATGGGATTTAATTTTCATTCTAAGGTTACAACTGGGGTCAAACTACTGTTAATAGGGTTGATCTCTGTCGTCTGGTTATTGCCTACCTATGGCACTTTATTACCTCTGGTTAGTATCAAAGCTCAAGATCAACAACTCCTCAGAGTGATCAGTAAAAACGATCTGAAGCTCGACCAAAGCACCATTGGAGAAGGTGAGAATTTTTCTAGGCCTAAGTCACTGCTAATAACACCGATATTTTTGCCTGCAGGTGAGACAGTGGACGCTCAGAGTTGGTACAAAGGGTTATTCTATTACTTGAGTTCTTATCGTTACAATTTTCGCGATATTCCGTTTCACTTCGTAGTGGATAGTAGCGGCAATGTCTACGAGGGGATTACGGGCGGGGTAGAGAGAGAGCTTTTGGTGGAAGGATCTGCTGATAGACCAATTCACATCGCTTACCTCGCGGATAAAGGGGATAGCGATTTCACAATTAGCGCCAGGCCTGCACTAGAGCGGCTGATCATCAAGTTGTTGAATGAAAACTCAATAAAGCCCGAGAACATCAGTTTAGCAGGCCTGGCGTTGCAAAAGAACCTAGATACTAGCGTAGTGAATGTGACGGCCAGCGAATTATTTGGGAGTTGGAAACCTGCATTCGCAGATAGCCAGAGAAGGATCACCGCTAGCTACAAGCCGACTCCCAGGCAGTATAAGCTGTCGATTAAGGACTATCAGGGTCCTACAGGCTCGCCGCGCATGGGCAGCCAAGTGGTTTTGAAGGTCAAGGTGGTAAATGATAGCGAGTATACAGTCTACGAAGATGACGATAGTAATCTGCTGTTTAGCACCAAGTCAGGCCGAGATAGCAATTTATTCGTCAATGGCGTTTGGGTATCAAAGTCTCAATTACCACTTCTTCAGGAAGGTGATAGCATTAGGCCCGGGCAAGAAAAACAATTTGAACTGAAGGTACTAGCGCCATTTCCAGGAGGGAAGATCAAAGAGGAATTTGTGCTGCGCACAGCTAGTGGCCAGGTATTTGAGCAAGCAGTTATTACAGTTGAGTTTGAAGTTGATAGGGCAGGCGTGAAGGTGCTAGAGGTAACCTCGACGGAAACGGGATCGCTCAATGTGCGCCAGAATCCGACTGTTAACTCGGCCGCAGTAGGCAAGGTCTCACCCGGACAATTTTTCGAGTGGGTAGAGTCTAGAAGTGGTTGGTATAAGATTAAATACGAAGGTAGAGATGCTTGGGTACTCGGCAAGTATGTTAGAGTATTATAGGTGGGTGTGCGTAATTAGAATTTAAAGCTCCTTTAAGAAATACTTTAGGAATTCTTTAGAAATAGATGCGAAACTTCACTAGTTAATTTAATAAGTAAAATATTATGTCAAAGGTTAATAAAGATAAATCGCAGGAAATAGAGGTTGAGAGCGCAGAAGTTGCGGCCGATGAAACAGTTGCAAAGCAGCAGCAAAAGCCCAGGGTGGCTGTAAATAGCGATAAGCTTAAAGCCGTTGACGTGGCCTTCCAGCAGATAGAAAAGCAGTTCGGGAAGGGGTCAATTATGACTCTTGGAAGTGGCGCGCTACGCAGAGATGTAGAGGCGATTTCCACTGGAGCGCTATCGCTGGATATTGCTTTAGGAATAGGCGGCGTCCCAAAGGGTAGGATTGTGGAGATCTATGGACCAGAGTCTTCAGGAAAAACAACCTTAGCGCTTCATATAATCGCTGAGGCCCAGGCTGCTGGAGGCATTGCTGCCTTTGTAGATGCTGAACACGCTATGGACCCTACATATGCAAAAAAAATCGGTATCAATCTAGAGGAGCTATACCTGTCCCAGCCAGACTACGGCGAGCAAGCATTGGAGATCGTGGAGACGCTGGTTAGATCGGGCGGAGTAGATGTCATCGTGGTGGACTCAGTGGCTGCACTTACCCCTAGGGCTGAGATCGAAGGCGAGATGGGTGATTCGCATATGGGTCTGCAAGCTAGACTTATGAGCCAGGCATTACGAAAAATTACTGCAATTGCAAGTAAGACGGGTACTACTGTTATTTTCCTAAACCAACTGCGTATGAAGATCGGGGTGATGTTCGGTAATCCTGAGACTACTACCGGAGGTAATGCGTTGAAGTTCTACGCCTCAGTTCGCATGGATATTCGTAAAAAGGAAAAACTAGGCACCAATGAAGATGTCACTGGACATGTAGTTAAAGTGAAGGTAGTCAAAAATAAGATGGCGCCACCTTTCAGAGAAGCCACTTTTGATATCATTTACCCTCACGGCATTGATAAAATTTCTTCACTTGTGGACGCAGCGGTGACCTTCAAAGTCATTGAGAAGAGCGGTAGTTGGATGAAGTACAAGGATGAGCAATTGGGCCAAGGTAGAGACGCGGTCAAGGTATTACTTCTAGAGAACGATAAACTACGCAAAGAGATATACCAAGCAGTAAAGGTTGCAGCCAGTATTGAGAAATAGTTTTGAACAAATTGCTGGACTCAGGAGGGCTAATAAAATATAATCAGTTACGCGAACACGACTGATTTAATATAGGCCAAAGCTCAAAATTCAATGCAAAATACTAGAAAAGCCGTAGATATGTTATTTGTGTCTAGAGTGAGGATAAAGTTGTTGAAGTACTTCTTTACTCAGCCCGATGTGCCAGTTCACTTAAGGGGCGCTGTCAGAGAGCTTAAAGAAGAGATTAATGCTGTACGTAGAGAGCTAATGAGGCTTGAGGAGATAAAGGTTCTCAAATCAGAGGCTAGGGGAAATAGAAAGTACTATATGCTCAGCAGGCAAGCGCCGTTTTATGAGGAGCTTAGAGGAATGGTATTCAAGACTTTTGGTCTTGGAGGCGATCTATTGCGAAATCTGCCTAAGCTAGGTAAGATTGACTTTATCATTCTGACAGGCTTATATCTCAATGGTACCAGCCTTTCTGGACATCAAGTAGATATGGTGGTCATAGGTGACGTCGAGCTAGAGGAATTGAATAGAATTGTTGGTGAGTACGAGACCAAGGAAGAGAAGGAAATCAATTACACTGTGTTCTCTGCTAAAGATTTTGAGCTTCGCAAAAGACGCAAAGACTCTTTTGTGTTAGAGCTGCTATTGGGGCCCAAACTGATGCTACTTGGCACACACGAGGACCTGATTAGCTAATTTAAGCTTATAAAGGTAGCACTGCCCGTGCAAATATTTAAAGAGTTCTTGCTAGGTTTCTGGATATGGTGGTACTTTGAACGGCAGTTTGATCTGCTCAGAAGTATAGCTGGCGTACTCAACGGCCTAGCCCAGCGCACCAGGCTGGATGTTAGCATTAGATACTTATTCGTACCCTTATATCAAAGCAGATCAGCAGCCAGTTTGGTGTTTTCTCTGCCAGCTAGGCTATTTATGCTGTTATTTGGCGGGGTTGTCCAGTTAATTGGAACAGCAATCGCTATTATTGCCTGGATAACTTACATTCTCTTGCCTTTACTACCTGTAGTTCTACTTTGGCTATGGGCACTAGCATAATGAGTAGCATGGAGAATAATAATATTACTAATAGCAGCGAAGTCAGATTGACGGTTGACTTTTCTAGGCTAAAAAAACTTAATCCGCACCTATTCGAAATAGGAGAGGTACTTGGGAGTATTTTGCAAATCGGTGCAATCTCTATTGGAGCGCTATTGGCGGCCGGCATGTTGAGCAGGGGAATTTTAGAGTTAGGTTGGGAATCTTTCTTAATCGGCTACTGCGCACATATTTTTATCTATGCCAGATATCTACTGCGAGATAAAAATAGATACCAGTCGAATTTTGGCCACCGCCAGCTGCGGGATGTAAGCGATGCTAAAGCAGGTGGGACGGTAGAGGTGGACGATTATTTCGATAGGGAGCTGACTACCATTATATCTAACCTACTGGATCTAAATACTGATAAGCCATTCAAACACCTAGGACCAAGCGTGTTTGCCTCAAAAAATATTAGAAGCTTGGCAAGTAGATTAGGGTTAGAGGAAAAGGAGCTACAGCAACTAAGCTCCAGCTGGCTTGCTAAGTATGAGCAGCCGAGCATCGCCTCGCAGCAAACTCTAGCTGAGTCGCTAATTCAAGGCTTTATGCTGGCAGCAAACTGCAGATACAGATATTATACAGTCGAGGCGCTATTCTTGACTCTATTACAGAGTTACATTCCAGAAACTGCCCGTAGCTTTGGTGTCGAGGGTAGTTCTATAACGGGCCTAATAAGCTGGCTAGCCTCAAAACACGAGAAACAGGCATTTCTAGACAAGTTGCTGCGCGAGCAACTTGTGAGCCCAATTACCAAGGTAAATTCCAGCCTGACCAGTGTCTATGCACCGACGATAGAGATGTATTGCCAGGACTTATCCTTCGAGATTTCACGAAAATTGCGTAGGCAAAAGCAGCAGGCGCAGATAAAGCTGTCGATGAGATCACAGCAGTTAAATCAATTGATCTCTACCTTGGCAACTGATGAGGCAATGGCACTAATTACTGGACCAGCTGGAGCCGGCAAAACTACCTTGGTGAATTCATTAGTAATGAGGGTGCTGGCGGAGTTGGTCCCTGATGGCCTGCTTGAAAAAAGGGTGATGGAGTTAAACGTCTCTAAGCTACTAGGACTAGATAATCCGGCGCAAATAACTCTGCTGATGCAGCAAATCTTTGCCGAGCTAAAGCGGGCAGGAAACATAATCCTCTATATCGATGACCTGGATCAGCTACTAGCCACAAACGAAGAACTCAGAGGTGAACTGACCGCTATGCTGGCTGCTCAACTTAGAGAGGTTGAGGTGAAATTAGTGGCCACTGTCAGTGATGGCAGTTTTGAGAGATACTTAAGACAGCTACCTGAATTGAGCAGTTTGTTTACAATTATCCAGTTGGGGGCAGCCAGCAAAGGGCTTACCGTGCAAATTCTGCTAGATGAACTAGATATACTTGAAAGAAAGTATAGAGTGAAGGCCAGCTATAGGGCAGTGAGTCTGCTCACTGATTTGAGTCAGAAGACAGATCTGATCAAAGTTTTGCCTGATAAGGCGCTGGATAACTTGGCTATTTGTATGCAGGAAGCGCGCGCCGCGGGTCTCGGTTATTTAGACACGCGCCAGATAGAGGAATTCTTCTCCAAAAAGACTGGCGCGCCACTAGGTCTGCCGAAAACTGACAGCGATAGACAGAACATCATAAACCTGGGAGCAGACATTGCAGGCAGGGTGATTGGTCAGGACGAAGCGATCAAACAAGTGGCGGCGGTGCTGCAAAAGGCGCGCGCTGGGCTCAATAGCTCAACAAAGCCACAGGCGAGCTTCTTATTTTATGGGCCCACCGGCGTTGGTAAGACTTTCCTCTCTCAGACGATTGCTGATCTCTATTATGGCCGGCCAGAGCTGATGTTGAGGCTGGATATGTCGGAGTATCAGGAAGACGAGAACTTGGCGCGCCTACTGGGTCAAACAAGCGGAAATGATTACATAGAAGGAATACTTACTGGTTTTGTCCAAAAGAATCCGTACTCTTTAATTTTGCTAGACGAAATTGAGAAGGCCAACCCTAAAGTATTGGATCTATTCCTGCAGGTGCTGGATAACGCCGCGCTCCTCAACGGCAAAGGCCAGAAAGTCGATTTTAGCGGCTGCGTGATTGTAGCCACCAGCAATGCGGGCTCTCGGGAAATCGCTCAGGCGATGGCAGCAGGCAAAAGCTATAAGCAGATAAAGCCTCTAGCCGAAGAGCAGCTGCGCAATCAGTTTAGAATGGAGTTTCTAAATAGATTTGACGCGGTAATTATGTTTGTGCCACTTTCACCGGTGCATGCCCAAGAAATCGTGCGCAAGCTGCTGTGGATCAAGAAACAGGAACTCGCCCTGCAAGGAATAGAGTTCGTGTTTGACGATAATTTAGTTGTAGAAATAACGAGGGAAGGATTTGATCAAACCTACGGCGCACGTTCTCTCAAGAGGGCGGTACAACTGAGAGTCGACAGCAAAGCAGCCCAGCTTCTACTAGCAGGCAAACTCAAATCAGGGGATGTATTCCAACTATGAATAAACTAGCATTCGGGCTTTTCGTCATAATCATTCTCAGCTTCAATGGTCTGTCTGCCCAGGCTGAGACCTACTACGGCAAACCAAGAGAATACACGTTATATAATCCAGTTAAGTGCCCACCCAATTACACCGAGAGAGGTGCGTTTTGCCGCCCACTAGTCAGCGAATTTTGCGAAGCTTTTACCGGTTCAGACGCGGTGTCAGAAATTGACGGACGACCTGTGTGCGCCAGCCCACCAATATTCGGAGCCTGTAGTGATGGCATCAATTACACTCCACCAAGTCTAAATCAAATTGACAGAGAATTTGTGAACTCTCTAGAGAGAATGTTCAACAAGTATGCGGGCATAGAAGGTCGCCCTGCCTCAAACCAGCAAGTTACAGGCAGCCAGGATAATATTAGTCACTTCTTATTCGACGGCGGCAGCAATAGGTTTCGCTTAAGGGACGGCGACAACATTAAAAGCGACACTTACAAGGCAGTCTCATGTTTAGCCAGGGACAATAAAAACTTCATAACTTTGCCGGTTGTGACAAATCTGAAGGCAGGATCTTGGAATGAGTCGTTTGATTTTGAATTAGCAGCCGCGGGGTTAGCTATGGAGACACCCACACATGCAGGTTATTGTAAGAGCCCTTCCGACGGCGCAATTAGCTATAGTGGCTTTGCTTTCGAAGAGTCAGGCAGGACGCTACAATGTGTCGAAGGTATACTTGGCGCCACTGGTGGACAGGCATTCCTGATAAACTACCAGAGCAGCTCGGGCACACAGTCTATAAATATAAGCAATTGTATTACCAAAGCAGAGTTCAATAGAGATGAGAACTTCCCCAAGTTCGGAATCCAAATATTCAACATAGTTGGAGTGGGAGTTGGAAGCAATTCCGCAGACACCGTCCTCACAGTCGAAGGCAGCGATAGTGTGCGTTGTTTGCGAACAGCCAAAGAACTATTTCAAACCAGAAGCAATAAAGGGTGCAGCGATTTTACGACAATTGAAGCCAATTCAAATAGATTAATTGAGCTCGGATCATATGATAATTGTGTGAAATGCCTGTATGGTGAGCCTGCGTTACTACCAGAATCTATTGATGCCAGTATAGTTTCACAAAGTTCACCGATCAAACCCAATCCCAAGGACCCCATCACCCCTTATAACGAGCCACTAGCAAAGCCATTATCAGGTCGACTTTATACTGACTTGGGAGGGTGTATCAATGCCAGTTCTACTGGCTCAGTGGTGAATACCATTGTTAGGGTGGCACTAGGCGTAATGGGTGGAGTAGTTATTCTGAGGATAATCCAAGGAGCTTTGACTATGCAAAAGGGTGACCCCGAAGGCTTTCAAGAAGGTAGAGATGTGATCACTTCGGCTTTGATTGGACTGCTATTGCTGATCTTCTCAGCAGCCATGCTCAACTTCCTGGGCATAAATATCCTCGGACTCGATGTGGCTACATTTGGTAGCTGAGCAGCGTCCTTACGATGTGCTTAAATTTAAGCTAGTATTGAGAATGGCCACTGGAACTTTCGGACTAAATAATCTGTGCGCAACTTTGGCGACGCTACTGGCAGTATTTTTGATCATAAATATACAATCTGCCACGCAGCATAAGGCGCTAGCGCAAACCAATCCGATCTATTTCGGAGAACCCAGAGAATGCGAGCTTTATGATCCTGTCGCCTGTCCTCCGGGCACCACGGAGGATAGTGGATTTTGCCGGCCTTTCACCAGCGAATTTTGCAATGTGTTTACCGGGAACTCCAGCGTAGGAGTTGTTAATTATGAGGGCAGAAATAGGCCGGTTTGTACTGCAGCGCCAAAATTAGGATTCTGTACGCAAGGTACAATAAATTACTCCCCACCATCCAGTATTTCAGGAATTCCCAGAGATTTTATCAGTTCAGTGGGGGATTTAATAAGGTCATATAACCTTACAAATAAAGATGGATTCTTTGCCGGGGAAAGTAGTGCCGGCAATGAGCAGAGGTTGCCGGATATTGACCCTAGTGATACAAATATCATGAGTTTGCTATTTAATGGAGACAAAAACAAACAACAACCCTTTAGAGTGCAGGAATACGGGACAAATAGCTACGACAGATTAAAAAACTATGAATTTGCAGCTGTAGCTTGTCTAGATGGCCAAGACGGGCGCCAGAGAATTACTGTTCCGATTACTGAAAGCCTAAACAAAGGCAATTGGGGAAGAGATTATGACGGTAAGGTTATTGAGATGGGGTTTGTCTTGCCCAAACCATCCCAGGGGAATTTTTATTGTAGGGATAGGTCTGATATCGCCTTTGTTGCGGATGCAGACGATATCTTTAACTACAAATGTAGTTCCTCGATAGTGGAGGACGGGCGAGGGTGTGTGGTTCGAGGTTTAAAGACCAAAGATGATGAAGGTAACCAGGACAAGTCCTTCTGTTATTCCGATAGAAAGACGTTGCCAGTAAGCACTAATCCTAACTCTCTCGGTCACTTGGTACTACCCACTCCTGCCGGTTATAGGCCAATTGGAAGCAACGTAACCTTGACCATAAGAGACGTGGATTCGACTTTTTGCCGGCAAAACGCCAAAGATATATTCTCCTTACGCAGTAACAAGGGCTGTAGCGATTTTGTAATTCAAAATGCCGCTGATAATACTCTCAGTGAGGACAGTCAAGGTCGCTATCGAGAATGTGCGAAGTGCTTGTATGGTGATCCAGCTATATTAGGAACTGTCGAAGAAGGCAACTTAGCTATTTCATCAGGAACTGTCAATGACGGTGACCCTATTACACCATACAACGAACCGCTAGCCAAGCCTATAGCCGGCCGCCTCTACACTGACTTAGGCGGTTGCATCAACGCTAGCTCAACCGGCTCGGTGGTGAACACTATCGTCCGCGTGGCATTAGGAGTGATGGGCGGTATAGTTATCCTGAGGATAATCCAAGGAGCCTTAACTATGCAAAAGGGCGATCCTGAAGGGTTTCAGGAGGGTAGAGATGTGATCACTTCTGCGTTGATCGGTCTGCTACTTCTGATTTTCTCAGCAGCATTACTCAACTTCCTAGGCATAAATATCTTAGGCCTAGATGTAACCACATTTGGCAGTTGAGTTAATTTCATCTATCATAGTGTTATGAAGCTACTACCGAATAGAACCCAAATCACACAAAGCCTACTGCTAGTAGTCTTTATGTTGATATATATAGGTCTGAGTCTAGCAGCAGCTACCACTATTTCCGCCAGCCCTCAGCAAATAACTCCGCCCACAAACCTTGGAATCATGGATCTAATTGAGAGGATTCTAAATCTCGTCGCGCCAATTATAGTCCTCGTATTTATGGCAGTTATTATGTACGGCGGTTTTGTACGCATGACAGCAGCTGGAGACCCCGATAAAGAAAAGCAGAGCAGTCAAATTCTGCTAGCAGGGGTAGTGGGCTTTGTGATTATCGCCTTAGCACCAGTAATTGTAAATCTCCTGGGCAGAATAATTGGCACAGGCAGCTTGGTGCAATGAGGAGTATAGCTTTAGCTAGGCTAACTAGCTTCAAACCGCTTTTGTTATTGCTTTTCACGGTAGTAGCAGTCTTGGTATTCATGCCAATTTTAACCATCAGAGCCGAGGTCCCTGCAGCAGTTCTGAACAACACTGATGTAAAGGAGTTCATTCGCGTTTGCAATCAGAAGAATATAACTCAAGGCTGTAATTGTAGCTGTAGCACTCCAAGTTATAACAGCTCAACAGTTGTCATATTCAATAGATGTGCTGAGGGTCAGAGGAGTTTATCTCAGAGTGATTGTAGCCAACCCAGAGATTTGTCATTAGTGGATAGACTCTCAGTAGACCCTGTTACCGGAACTGTAGTGAGGATGGAACTAGCAGGTGATCTCGTTAAAGGAACCACCGGCGGCGCTATTCCTCTGGAGCATGGTAACGGAATCATACAGTACAATGCACTAGGCGAGATTGACTTTGCCAAAACAATTCCCCGGATAATCACGCTTATTCTTATCCTGGCTGCGTTTGTGGCTGGGTTCACTATTATCCAAGGCGGATTTATGTATGTGAATTCACAAGGAAACGATGATGAGGTCAAGAAGGGCAGCCAGACTATGTTGATGGCGGTTTTGGGTTTGATAATTATTCTACTCTCAATTGCAGTTGTTGAAGTTGCTACCGGCGCATTGGGGTTAAGCATTAGTCCTATTGATGAAATAATCGACCGCACGCCTTCAGGGATTGATGGCGACAAAGAATTCTTTAACCCAACAACTACCCCTTGATTTATACTGGAATTATGAACATAATCGCAGCCATCAACAGAATACTAGCAGGAGCACAATTCTTAGTCTCTGACTCAGTGCTAACACTGGATGACTGGTTTGGGCAGGGTAAGACGCCTTTTGGCGAAGTTGCAGCGCCCAAAAACTGCGCCAGTGGGATTGACGCGCTGGTTATCTACGCTGGCGGAATTATCAATTTGCTGTTAGTGATTCTAGTTATAATCGCAATTATTTTGATGATCACTGCGGGACTTAGATATGTCAATTCCGGTGGGGATCAAAACGCAGTGCAGGAAGCGTCCCAATTCGCCAGGGATATCATTTTGGGTCTAGCGTTTACATTTATATTCTTAATTGGTCTATCGCTTCTATTCACTGCCTTTGGTCCAGATCAGTCAGCATTGCTCATTTGTTAACTTAAATCATTGAATTGTGAGACAATAGCTTATGGGAGACTTTTTTCAGGAAATATTAGGTGGGGCAATTAGATTAAGTTTAATCCCTTCCGGGCCTCCAGGTACAACTACAAATTTCATTATCAATTTGCTCACCAATGGCTTGATTTTGATGTTCACAATTGTGATCGTGATCGCCATAGTCTACGCAGTTCTAGCGGGGCTCAAGTATATCCAGAGTCAAGGCGAATCCGACAAAGTAGAGGAGGCGCAGAACGCCCTAAAGTCAGTTTTCATCGGGGTACTAGTGGTCTTCGTCGGGGTAGTAATAGTGGTAGTAATAGCGGGCATATTCACTAATCAGAGCGCCGATCGAATCCGCGAGGCCATGTGTAGTTTCGTAGAACCTACCTCCCCCTTGCAAGAGTGTATAGAAGCAAGTAGTATTTAGTTAACAGATTAAATTTACTGCTCAAATATAATGGAATCAGTTTTCACTAGTTTAAGTTTCAGGGCCGGCGGTTTACTAGGTAACCTCGGAGGAGGGGCTATCTCCGATGTCAGCACAGAGACAGCTATAGACACCATTATCACTTTCATCGGTAATCTGATTGTGGTGCTATTTGCGGTAGTGGTGATCTTCGCCATTATTTATGCAATCTTATCTGGTCTCAAGTATATTCAGAGTCAAGGAGCAAGTGATAAAGTGGAAGAGGCTTCTGAAGCCATTAAGAATG
The DNA here is from genome assembly GCA_937876695.1 of uncultured bacterium. Taxonomy (GTDB): domain Bacteria; phylum Patescibacteriota; class Dojkabacteria; order CALFHW01; family CALFHW01; genus CALFHW01. Next base: position 17,480 of record CALFHW010000017.1, on the reverse strand, counting down.
TGCTAATTGGAGTGGTAGTAGCATTTGTCGGTACTATAATCGTGGTGTTAATTTCCGCAGGTTTTGGTATAAGTACCGGAACTGACGGACCAGCCAGAGACGCGATAAAGTGTCTATTGCAGCCACTGAGTTGCGGCCCTAACGCTACTAATTAAGCTTGAATATATTTTGGTGATTTATGGTGATGACTGAGATTTTAAGCAAAGGAATGATGGCAACCAACTTATTCGGCGATTTGCCTGGCTCTGGCAATGTTCCGACAGACCCTGGAGAAGCTGTGGACGTTATCATCACTTTCATTAGCAACTTGATAGTAATTCTATTCGTGGTAGTAGTAATTTTTTCAATTATCTACGCTATCCTCTCAGGTATCAAGTACATCCAGAGTCAAGGAGCTAGCGATAAAGTTGAGGAGGCTTCCGAGGCTATCAAGAACGTGATAGTAGGTATAGTGGTGGCATTTGTGGGGACTATAGTGGTGGTGTTGATTTCCGCTGGTTTCGGGATAGACCCCACCACTGGTGAAAACGGAGCAGCTAGAAAAGCAATTATCTGTCTTCTCAGACCGCTGGACAAGGCTTGCGGCGACCCAGGAGCTGCGCCCGGTAGTGGAAGTAGGGGGCAAGCTCCAACGCTAAGCGATAACCTATGAGAAGTGTAAGCAGGGGTATTTTACCTGTTCTTGTAATCGTTACAGCACAATTGCTGCTGATAACCCCGGTGTTTGCCGAGACAGCTGACCCACCCCGTTTTGGCGATGTTTCTATTCTGCTCTACAGGTTGCTGGACTTGATGTATGCCTTTGGCGGCGTGATCTTCATGGCGCTGCTGGTTTTCATTGGGTTTCAGTGGATGAGTTCGGCAGGTAACGAAGAGGCAATTGGCGCAGCTAGACAGAGATTGTTGTATTGGATTTTGGGCTTCATTCTGTACTTCTTCTCCGCTACCATCGTCACCTCAATTTACACCACACTGGAGGTCAAAGACTGCACCGGAGAGACGCGCACGCCAGGGTTGTCGATTTTCTATGAGAACTCTTGTCCTGAGCCAACTTATTATATCGAATATAGCGATGCTGCCACTAGCCCAGAGCGAGTAGGAGAGACATGTAGTTATGGAAATAGAGATATAAGGGTTCTTGAAGGGCAAAAGTCATTGGGCAACGTAAAGAATTATCGCGAATATTCAGCATTTGTGAGAGATGCCACGAACAATACCATAGTCAGTACCAGCTCCCTGCAAAGATGTTGCGCCGATCATGGAAGCGCACAGAATTGCCCTGCGCCTTGATTTAGAGCATAATAAACTATGCTGAAGCTAATTCACAGTGCCGATTTACACCTGGGTGACCCTGCAGGAGTGTTTGGCTCTGGTGCTAAGAAGCACCGCAGAATGGTGAACGAATCCCTCGACAAAATTGTGCAGACTGCCATAGCGCAGAAGGCGCAACTCGTGCTGCTGGCGGGCGATATTTTCGACAATATCAAGCCTGATGAGCAGTTAGTTGAGAAGTTTAGAGCAGCAGCCGAAAAACTTGCCGCGGCGCAGATACACCTAGTTGCCTGCCCTGGTAACCACGATAGACTAGAGGATGGCAGTGTTTGGGGCAAGTTCCAGGTGGCACAGCTGCTGCAAAAGTTTATTATAGTTGCAAGGCCAGTGGCCATTCCAGCTGACGGCCAAGATCTAGTTCACATCTATCTTTCCGAATTGCAGACAAATGTATTTACCAGAATTGTGGCAACGCAAAAGTCCAGTCAGGACATGACAACTGGTATGAAGGAGTTCATAAATCAAGTTCTAGAGGCTCAGAAGGCCGCAGGTCAGTCAGTTACACACAATATAGCTATGCTCCACGGATCTATCGCTAGGGAAGGCCAGAGGGCCAATTTCCCTATCACAAAAGTGGGACTGGAAGCGTTGTTTACGACTGGCATAGAATATGTGGCTCTGGGAGATTGGCACGGATACCTCGATGCAGGAGCTGAACTAGGTTTGCCAGCTAGTAAAGTGCTTTACCCTGGATCGCCAGAGTTTCTGGATACAGCTCAAGCCAATTCCGGCAGTTTGTTGCAAGTTGAACTGCAAGGTGGAGGCCAGACCAAGGTTAGCCGAATTAAACTATCGGAGTTGGAATTAATAAAGTTGAATTTGAACCTAAACCAAATGAATTGGCAGACCGCCCTAAAGCAGCTTCAAGCACAAGCAGAAGGCGCTGGTGAGCGCAAGATTGTCAGAGTTGAATTAACTGGGGAAGTTTCACTAGCTGATTTAGTTGATATTGAGCAAAATCTTTCGGCCGAGGCTCTGCAGGATAGCCTGGGCGAGAGCTTTTATTTTCTAGCGTCCGACTCAAAGATAAACGCGGCAGTCACAGATGCCGATCTAGCAGGGCATCCCGAAGGTAGTATCCCTCATGAGTTCATTCAGGCAGTAACAGGCATGGTTACCAGGTCCGAAATTGACCAGGAGTTGGCCCAAAAGGTTCTGGCTACTGGTATGGCGGCGATTCTAGATAAATTACGTAAACATTCTTGATTACATAAATATGCACAAACACAGATGATAACTGGACTAACCATAAAAAACTTCCGCAAATTTGACGACTTGCACCTCAATTTCGGCAAAGGTATCAACGTGATCAGGGGAGATAATGAAGCGGGCAAATCTACTATTATGGCGGCAATTCTCACCGCACTTTACACTGATGTAAGCACTAGGTCCCGAGGCTTTTTTGAGCAAAATCTGCCCTGGCGTAAGCAAACTGAGCAGATGCGTTTAGAGGTCGATTTCTTGACTGAAGAGGGTAGCTTTAAACTGGTACGCGATTTCGGCAGCAAACTGCAAGAGCTCACCGGCGTAAGTCAAAAGCTGAAACTGACAGATGGCCCTGCAATCGCTAATTACATGGAAGAACACTTGGGGATTGCTCCCCGCGAGGTATTCGAGACTAGCAGCTTTGTCAGGCAAAATGAGATCGCTGCACTAGGCCTCACAGCAGATGTGCGCAAGAGATTGCAAATGGTTTCGGCGCTCAGTTCCAGCGGACTGAATCTCGAGGAAAACGTCAAAGTTTTACGCAAGGAGCTCCAGCAGTTGAGATTGGGCTTGGATAGGCCTAGTAAGACACCAGGTGCTATCAAGCAATTTCAAATGCAACAAGCAAAGCTAACACAGGATTTAGAGCAAGCTAGACAGCTCGCTAGTCAAGCAGATGCGGCCAAATCTAGCTCCAGCCAAGCAGGCAGCAAATTAAAGCAACTAAATCTTGGTATCGAAGAATTAGAAAAGGAATTGAATAACCAAAAGCAATTCGAGCAGGCTAGTAAAGAGTTAGCAGTGGTTGAGCAGCAGCTCACGCAGCTATCAGAGAGACTGGCATCTGTTGCGGGTCTTTCCAGAGAGATAAAGCTAATTGAAGCTGAACTAGCTAGTTCAGCGGCTCTCAATAAGCAGGAGTTGACGCCAGATACCGAAAAAATTACCCAGTTGAGGCATGCGATTGCCCTGCGTCGGGAGGAAATCACCGATCTGAAACAAAGCGACCCCGAGCAGCTGCAGAACACTACCCGCAGTAATTATCTGGACATCCAAAAGCAGCAGTTAGATCTAGAGAAACTGTCTAATTTCGGCTATTTATTGGTGGCACTGGGACTAGGCCTGCTTATCATTTGGGCGGTCAATCAAGGACAACCGATTGCAGCAGTGCTGTTGATTTTGAGCATTGCTGGGCTGCTGGTAGGGGCTGGGTTTGTTACGTTTGGTTTATTAAGCCGACTGCGTCGGCCGCAGTTGCAGACAATTGCGCGTCAAGATAAGGAGTTAGAAGCTCTTAGCGAACGTAAACAACAGCTGGCAGATAAAATCACCGAATATCAAGGTCAAATCTCCAGTATTTTAAGCAAATACAACCTAACCTCCGCAGATGAATTCTTTGCTCAAAAGGCAAAGCGCAATACGCTGCTGGATGAACTAGAGCGGAGCAAGGCGAAGTTGGCGGGCAGCTTGGGCAGCGTCGGTTTGGCAGAATTGGAGGCCAAACAGGCAAGCCTATTATCTCAGAAAGCGGAAATCGAAACTAATAAACTGACCGACGAGGTCAAAGCCGCAAATTTCACGCCGGCGGAGTTTTTGAGACGCAGAAGGGAACTAGATATGATGTTAATTGAGCGCAAGCGCTTAGAAAAGACCGAGACTGAAGGCGAGGTCAGGCAAGACGTAGTTAAGCAAGTGGGAGTTAACGTCAACGAACTAGAGTCAGACCTCGAGTTGGTAGGCCAGCAACTCAGTGGCGCGCAGGCCAGAGACCGGGTACTGGAGGTGACATTGCAGCTTCTTGAGCAAGTGATGAATAAGACCAGCGCCAGCGCGGGTCAAGCCATTAGTAGTGAAGTGGAGAAGTTCCTGCCTAAGTTAACAGGAGGTCGTTATAAAGATGTCAGGCTCACAGCTGCGTACGACTTGGAAGTTTTTTCCAGCGAGGCAAATGATTGGATCAAGCCACTGGGACAGCTCTCACTCGGTACAGTTGACCAGATATATTTCATCTCTAGGGTGGCACTAGCGGGCAAGTTGCTAGGGGATAAATTTCGCTATTTGTTCTTGGATGATCCGTTTGTAACCTTTGATGAAACAAGGTTAGAGCAGGTAAAGCAGATTCTGGAGCAAATGAAGGTCAGTCAGGTCTTTTTATTCACTCATAACAAGGCATATCAGCACTGGGGGAATCAGGTTGACCTTAGGGGTTAACTTAGCCGATAATAAGTTATGAAGACTTATTTAGGTAGGTGGAGTTTGCTAGCGTTGACTGTCGTATTTGTGCTGGCGACAGCGTTTCTGCCACTAGCGGGTACAATAAGCGCGCGCTCTCTTTCCGATATCGAACAAGAAATTGCCCAGAAGAATAGTGAATTCCAGAAGTTACAAGCGAGTTTGAAGCAGGCTGAAGATCAGTTCAAACAGGCTAAATCCCAAGAAGGTCAGGTGCAAAGCGAGATGCAGAAGCTGGAGAATGAGATTAAAGTGTTGGAATCCGAGATCAATGTCAGGAATCTGCGCTTGAAGCAGCTCAGTGAAGAAAAGATTCTCAGGGAGCTAGAAAAAGAGCAGAATGGCCGTCTACAGGACCTACAGGTGGATTCAGCTTACGTGTCTTGGAAGTCCGCTACTGCTTTGAACGGTTTTTTTGGCAAAGGCGATATCGTCAAGTCAGCACTCTATAACGAGACGCTCTATACCAAGACTTACGGCGGTATTTTGGGGCTGGCTGAGCAATTGGAGCAGCTGGATGATAGTCTAGCTGGGTTTACACAAGAGAGGCAGGAGTTGCAGTCGAGTCTGGAGCAGCTGGCAGCCAAGAAAAAAGGCATCGAAGATAAACTAGCTCAGGCTAGAAAGACTACAACAGTGGCCTCAAGTGGGCTCGGGCAAGTTCGGGGTCAGTCTTCTGCTTTGCAACAGCAAATCTCACAGTTACAAAAGGAGCAGCAAGAGGTGCAGAAAACAGAGTCTGATGTAGTGAGCGGCACGCCGGGCGGAGCAAATCAGGAGCTTATCGCCGGCAGAATGTATTTCAGTGGTACTGGCAGGGATTTATATCAGGGGCATGGGGTAGGGATGTCGCAGTTCGGCGCGCTAGGAGCGGCTCTAGCGGGTTGGGATTATAAGAGAATCGTGGAATTCTATTTCCCTGGCACTAAGGTAGAAAAGCGCACAAATCTGCCGGGTAGTATCAACGTCAATGGCAATAACTCGGTGCCAACTGAGGACTACGTGGCTGGCCTTGGAGAAGTACCGGATAGAGCGTGCGAGGATATAGGTGTGGCTTTTAACCCCGGCAACGTCTGGAACTGTTGGCCGCGAGAGGCGATTAAGGCGCAGCTAGTGGTGGCGCGCACCTTCGGCGCGCGCAGGTCGGGCTTTGTCTACGGCGATACCCGCGGCCAAGTCTACAAAGGCGGCCAGGCCAAGGCGTGGGGTGCTAGCGCCACAGCGGGCGAAATCGTGGCCGCCGGCTCAGGCCTTGCCGACGTCTATTACTCTTCTGACAACAACCAAGGCTATGGCACCGCCAACAGCGACACCGTCTGGAGTAACTACTCGGGCGTCGGCACTGTGATCCCTCACCTAAAGTCGGTAAACGACAACGCCTTTGCCTTCAAAACCAGTTGGACCAATTGGGGTTGGCGCTCCAATTCCTATACACCAGAGATGTTCAGGGACTTTTTGAACTGGGTATCTACATCTGACAAAGTCTCCAGCGGCGCTCGTTCCTACATGAACTCGGTGCGCACCCAGGTCGGCACCCTGCAGAGCTTTACCTTCGAGCGCGACCCTTCAAACAGGGTTAAAAAGGTGCTATTCAAAGGTGACAAAGGCAGTAAGCACGTGGCCGGCTGGATGTTCAAGTCGATGTGGAACACCTGGGTGGGCACAGTCAAGCCGACCGGCGATGCGGATTATCTCTACAGTCTGACCTTCTTTATGAAACAGAGCTGAGTAAGAGCAGGGTAAAGCTGAGTAGACAGATATCTGAGCATAGGTTGACTGTGTAAAGGGAAAATTGTAAGTAGTTTCTGGATAAAGTAGTTTAGGGTCGGTTATGATATAATATTATATATATTTAGACAGGGCACAATATGTCGCAGAAAGTAATAGCGCCCCGAGGCATGATCACATCTCAAGATGGAGATATGCTGGGAGCAATAGTTGCTATGCCACGCGCTACAATCTTTGCTACCCAAGACCCCGATGAAGAGCTCTATATTATCGCCAGAAAAAGCCTGATTACAAACATAGGCTGGGTTTTCAGAGATTCTGTCTTGTTGATATTACCTGGAGCAATTGCCATTTTTTTGGCCAATTCAGGGATAAATCTGTTCAACATAATACCCATGACTTACCAAATGCTGCTGCTGCTGACCTACTATGCCCTGGTAGCGGGCGACATTGTGATCAATATGTCTAATTGGTTTTTTAATGTACTAATAGTGACCAATAAACGAATTCTGACCTACAGATTCAAGATATTCGCCTCCAAGAAAGTCTCAGAGGCCAATTTGATCAATATTGAGGACGTTTCGCAGACTACTGTGGGTGTATTGCCATCATTTTTCAACTATGGAGACCTGCTAGTGCAAACGGCGGGACAGAGAAATAAATTCGTGATTGAATCGGTGAGCAGGCCGACCTGGCTACGAGATATTTTGGTTGATTTAAGCAGACTTAGCCAAAACCCTGAGCCATGAACGGAGATCAAATACAAGAGTTACTTTACACCGTTACTAGATTCGGAGTGGTTGTATTTATGGTTTTCTACGCCTCAGCCAGCCTCGTAGTCTGGAAGCAAGTCTCCGATATGCATAAGCAGGTCACCACCAATACCGGGAGGCTGCTAGTGCTATTTACACTGATCAACGTGATCGTGTCCATGGTTCTATTTGTACTGGCAGTGTTCTTTGGGTTTATTAGATAGTTTATTTATCTAAACTAGGGTTGGCAAAGATGAGTGGTAAAAGTGGGGGCGGAAAGAGTGGAACTAAGGGAGGATCTGGAATAGGTCCAGAAGGAGCCCGTTCAAAGGCGCCAGAGAAGGAGTCCAAAAAGCGTAAGGCAGTGGGTAAGGGTAAGGGAATCACGAGAGGGGAATTTTTTGGTATGATGGGCGCTGCCGCTACTGTTTTAGGCATAGCCGCACTTACTATGGGTAAAAGTGCTGTCAATTGGAATGATGCAAGACTAGTTAGAGAAGAACACGATAGACTCCTAGATGGGGCGGTGTTAGCAGAAGAAAAATACTCTTTAGATCTACTTAATGCCGCTCAGCGTAGATTGATGGAGATTATGAGTGAAGATGATTTTAATGCACGCTGGGATGTTGCTGCGGGGACATTTACTGAACACTACAAACAGAGTAAACTTTTAGGTATTGATGTTGTCACAAAAGGAATTCCGGTTCGAACGGATGAAGAGCTGGGTGAGAGCGTCTCTTTCCAACACGTTTCAATATATGAGAACGATGCCCAAGATGGTTCAGGTCAGATAGTTTTGGGAAAGCAAAAAGGATTTCAAATAATAGGAATTGGAGTTGGCCCTAAATTATTGGTAGATGATCAAGGTCAGCCTTTGCCTGAGCCTGAAATTGTCTCTGCGCAGATTATCAACACCATGCACAAACTTTCAGCATATACTTGGTTAGAGAGCGATGAGATTTTTATGGACGAGATTGAATCTGTTTACGGGGATGACTTTTTTAGTAAAGTGCAGATAATTAGAATGTTAGGTAACGTGTATGGTGACATACGCAATGCTTCTTACAATCCAGGGGACGCGCAGTCTTATTGTGGGATGAGTGCTAAAGTGGTAGACGGTATACTTCAGACTGAAGAACTTATTCGCGATGGGGATAGATTTAGGGAGTTGATGCAGACTGACTTGTTCTGGGATGCAGTAAATAATTACTGTAATAACATTCCTGATGAATCTGGTACTACTAGAGCAAACTATAGCACTATAGAAAATAAGTTCCGCAAACCCCAGTAGATTTAGCTATTTATAAACCCCTTAGATAGAGCTTCTGGCAAATATCTGCTAGAATCACGGCATATATTAGTTAAGTAATTGCACTTATGCCACATCCACAAGAAGAGAGAACGTTATTTATTATTAAACCCGATGGTGTTCAGAGAGGCCTTATCGGCGAAATTATCACTAGGTTTGAGAAAAAGGGTTTGAAGATCGCTGCTATGAAGATGGTCCAGCCTGCAAAGAAACAAGCTGCTGAACACTATTCATCATTTGACGATGCTTGGAGAGAGAAGGTAGGCGGGTTCGTGCGTGATGCATACGAGGCTAAGGGCGCGACTTTCCCTTACGGAAGTCTTCTCGAAGCAGGTCAGTCAGTGCAGAATAAACTTGCGCAGTATCTAGCAACAGGACCAGTTGTGGTAGTAGTTATCCAAGGAGCCCATGCAGTAACCCACGTGCGCAAGCTAATGGGTAGCACAGATCCATCCAAGGCAGATATCGGTACCATTAGAGGCGACTATACTATTGAGTCTCTAAGCCTAGCCAATACATTCGATCGCACCGCTCGAAATCTAGCTCACGCTTCAGAGAGCGTAGAAGAGGCAACTCGCGAGATCAAGGTTTGGTTCGAAGAGCGCGAGATTATCAAGTACAACATGGCAATTGACACCATTCTTTACGATCCAGCTTGGGACGCAGTAAGAGAGGAGATTGTCTAGGTAGGAGATGGGAGAGGTGTTGGGTCGAGAGCTGGATCCTATTGAAGAGGGTTAGACTCGAAACTGAGTCAATGGGAACGTCACCATGGTGCCCCGTATTGCTATATAAGTCTTATCCACAAGGTATTAGGCAGGGTTATGTGTTGGTGGATGTAGTAAAGCCATCGGTGAAATCTAATGGAGATATTGAGGGAGAGTACCACTCTACTATGGAAATGCCCGACACTGACGCAAGTGATTTAATTGAGTTGCTTCGTGCGTTAGGGGATACAAACAACAACCAGATAGGTCTCAAATCTTTTGAGAAGATACTCAAGTCAAAGCGCTCGGAGGTTCAGACTCCTATTAATGTGCGTTTTGAGCTTCAGAAATGTGCGGAGATATACCTGAAATTACTTAGGTCAGCGGGTCTTCTCGAACAAGACGCGCAATATACTTTTATATCGAAAGGGGAAGGCTTTTTGAAGTTTGAGCATTTGGTTCTACCCCAAGTTAAGTGGCCAAAAAAAAAATACTAAGCTAGCAATTCACAGAACCAAGTCTGAAGCGTCATGGGCACCTTGGTGGACCTGCTTGCCCATCGTCTGATATATCTGCTACTATGTAAGATGGATTATTCAGCGCCTGACCTGACTGGAGTAAACGGCATTGCTTACAACGGTGATTTACGTGCGCAACTCAAACAGTTACACGAAATGCTGGGTGTAGAGCTGACGGACGCGGCGACCTCTGCTATGGAGTTTGGTTACAAGTTCAAGGGAAATGCCGAAAAAGTACTCAAATTTATGAGTAAAATGGCCGCCAGCTTCTCTATAGCACTGATAAATACTCGAAAGTCATTACCTCAGATGAGCGTGGAGGAACAGAGGGACTACGAGTCTATGAAGTTACTCACAGTGGCTATTGGTAATTTACAAGACAAGCTCAACCGACTTATCAAGTCCACCGAGGAAGTAAACAAGCTCAATGAAAAAATTCAAGATAGTGGACTAGGTTTAGCAGAAGAAATTATGTATACCCAAGAGCGATTCCGAAAGGTGCGTAGTGAAATCAACGCATACGGGTTTTTGTCAAAAAATCCGGAATTAGCGAATATTTTTGCTGAACAACAACAAGAAAAGCGTGAAAAAGATGATAATATTGTCTCAGGCCAGTTGTAAATTTACTGAAGATCTGCTTATTATATAGGTAGTATGGAAGACAATATCAAAAAGATTCTAATTGTTGAGGACGAGGCGGACATCGCCAATGTATTCAAAAAACAGCTAGAGCTTTTGGGAGGATATTCAGTTGATTTGGCTGCAGGCGGGCTTAAGGGTTTGGAGATGATCGCCCAAAATCAATACGATCTCATTTTTCTCGATTTAGTGATGCCTGAGATTGATGGAATCGGGATGCTTAGAGAAATCAGACAAAACCCAGATAAATACAAAGCCGCTCCTATTATGACCCTGACCAACGTCACCTCAGACGAGGCTAGGGCAGAGGCAGAGAAATTGGGAGTTGAGAAATTTATAGTCAAAACCGACACCGACATCGAACAGGTGGTGCAGGAGTTTTTTAGCTAGATGATTCAATTGATAGGTATCATTGCCAGGGAGTTCATTTACAGCTCCCATATGTTAGCTCTTGATGCAGTCGCAATGGTCCTGACAGTAATGCTCTTGTATGGGTATGAAATTGACCTAGCTTTGCTGATTATTCCATACTTTGTCACACAGATTATATACTCCTACAATCATTTAAAGGAAGCCAAGTTCGATATAAAGACAAACCCAGAGAGAGCTAGCCTTTTTATTAAAGGGGGTAGGTTAAAGGAGGTGATGTTTGCTTTCTATGTTATTTTTCTAGCACTTGTGCTACTTTCCACATCCATCAAGGTCATTCTATTTGTTATATTCATAACGATTGGAGGTATTTTTTACACCATAATATTCAAGAAAACCAGGATACTTGGTTTTAAGAATTTATATGTCTCAGCATTTTGGGTTGTTACCCTACTTATAGTTCCAATTGGAGAAGGTCGAAGTATTGAGGTCTCTCATTTTGTGTTAATGGGGATTTACTTTTTGACTACTCTTACCAGCACTATATTTTTCGACATTAAGGATATCGAAGGCGATGCAGAGAGAAAGATACTTACATTCCCGGTTGTCATAGGATTAAACAAGACGTTATACTTGTTAATCTCTATAAAGATTCTTAGTATGTTGCTAACCGTGGTTGCGGTGTATACAAATATACTACCTAATATTTTCCTATGGTATCTAGTGGCTATAATTTATGGGTTAGTATATATATTGGTAGGTTTCATAGTAAAAAGAAAGATTCTACGTTATGTCTCTTACATCTTTGCAGATGCAGAATTTATATTTTGGTTAGTAGTGATTTCTGTGGTGAAAATTCTTACTTGATAAAACTATTATGATTTTGGAATCAAATCTACTCGAGATAGCGATACTGCTGGTAATAAACTCCCTCAGCATTTTCATGATAATTCTCATACTCGCAAACTCATTGGAGGGAAATGCTAACTTGTGGTTTGTGTTAATGACACTATCTTTAATAGTATGGATAAACTCGGCATACCTAGGGTTCTCACTAGAGGATAGCTCATCAGCGACATTCTTCTATAAATTGAATGACGTGTCTGTGGCGCTATTTTTGATTACTGCATATAAGTTCTACGTGAGGGGGTTTTTGGGTATAAAGAGTAAGTTATTTGAATTGATTCACTATACCGTTTGCGCCAGTTTCATCTTTTTAGCGGTGTTTACTGGCGCAACAATAGAGTCGGTTATTCAAGAACCCTTGGGGAATGAGACTGTATCTGGAGTAGCATTCGATATATTTATTGCCTATGTATTCTTTGCTACCTTTGCCTTGATCGTTACATTTATTTATCGATATTCAAGGTACTCTGAAATAAAACAGAGGCAAGCTAAGTACTTCCTAATCGGTACAATCACCCTTGTTTTATTGAATATTATTTTCAACGTAATAACTCCATTGATATTTAGTACAGCAAGATTCCAACATCTGGGGGACTACTCAGCAATTTTCTTTCTAGGGTTTACTGCGTATGCAATCTTAAAGGACAAATTCCTCAATGTGAAGGTGGCTTTAACCGCGTTTTTAATCGGCATAATTGGTATGTTAATCATTCTCGATATCCTGCTACTAAGTAGGAACATAGGAGAACAGGCGGTCAAGAGCGTCATCTTGGTATTCTTTGCCATCATTTCCGTCTTCTTGGTGCGTTCGGTGCTGCGTGAAATCCGTCAAAAGGAAGAGCTAGAAAAAGTAAACAAAGCTCTGGATAAGAGTAGACAGAGATACCTAGATCTAGCAACTGAACAGAAGGACATTATCGACGTGATGGGTCACGAAATCCGCACGCCGCTGACGGCGATTGTGCAGGAGATAAAGCTACACAAGAAACACACTCTGCCGCTAGAAAAGGAGCTGCTGGCAGAGGGCAAAGGGGAGAATCTAAAGAAACTGTTGCCATTGATTTTTGATACATTAAAAACCGTCGATAGGGCTTCTGGGCATGCGGTAGCGCTGGTTTCTGATATGTTGGAGACGGCGAGGCTGGATAAAAAGAGGTTCACACTCAACTATGAAAAATTTGACCTAGTGTCGGTGGCCGCGCAAAGCGTAGAACTGATGACCAAGACTGTAGAGGCTGATACCAGGGCTGGGGCAGTAAAGTATGACGTTCGCTTTGTAAAGCCTAGCTTTGAGACGCTCGAAATCGAGGCTGATAAGACCAGAATTGGACAAGCCATGTACGCCATGTTAAATAACGCCATTAAGTACCGCGATCCAGGAAAGGATGTCGTCAAGGTGAGACTGACGCTGGCCAAGAAGAGTGGCGAGGTTGTTATTGAGATCGTAGACAACGGTATCGGCATCGCTGAAGAGGACATTTCGAAGCTGGGCAAGAAGTTTTTGCGCTTGAACCCCAAAACGAATGGCAACCTAGAGAGGCCAGGTGGCACAGGGTTGGGGTTATTTGTAGTTAAAGGTATCATGGAGTATCATCACGGTAGACTTGAGATCGAGAGCGATGGCATCACCAAAGGATCTACATTTAGGCTGAGATTTCCTTTGACGAAAGTTGAGAAAAATTAACTAACAAAAACTAATAGAAAATGGCGGAGCACATCGAAATTCTAGACCATCTGGGACGTAAGACGGGTAAATCTAAGGAGCGAACCCAAATACATATCGACGGAGATTGGCACTCTAGCACTCACCTGTGGTTAATAGACGAGAAAGACCGAATATTGTTGCAAAAGAGGTCTCAGGCTAAGCTGCTTTATCCAGGCAGGTATTGTCCAGCTGTGTCCGGTCATATTGAATTTGGCTCAGATCCAGTAGCAACTCTTATAAAGGAAGCGGATGAAGAATTAGGAATTGCTTTAACAGAGGATGACTTTTTCTTAGGTGGCATTATCAGAGGGACTGACGACGTGAAAATGGGAGATAGGGTACTCAAGGAACGTGAGTTTGTCTGCACATATATCACACACAAATCTTTTGAGGTGGACCTAGACAGGCGAGATGACGAGGTGGACGGATTTATGTGGATGGAGTTTGAGGAATTTGAAAAGTTGGCGCAAAGCCGCAGCTCAAAGTTAGTTCCGATGCATGAAGTGTACGCTTTGATCTGTAGCTACGTAGATAGTAATTCCACCAGAAAATGAGATAATGTGGCTATGCAAATAGACGGACATAGCGAGAGTGGTGCGAAAAGTGTAAATGGCGTAAATTACTACGATGTGGTAATTGTGGGTGGGGGTGCTGCGGGGATGATGGCTGCGATCTCTGCAAGACGCCATAACCCGGGGCTGAGCGTGGCAATCCTCGATCGCAGCTTTGCTCTCGGCCGCAAGATTCTGATCTGCGGCGCGGGCAGATGTAACATCACCAACGTCAACCTCAGCGCTTCTGTCAGCGCGCACTACTATGGCGCAGAGCAGTCATTTATCGATAGTATTTTCTCCCAGTTCAACTACGAGCACATCGTGGAGTTTTTCGCGGAACTCGGCATCGAGCTCTATGTAGAGCGTAAAACAGACATTGGCAAGCTATTCCCCATAACCAATCAAGCCAAAACTGTCACTGCTTTGTTGGAAGACGAACTCAGTAGGTTAGGGGTAGATGTATTTCTCAACCACGAGGTGGGGAAGATTGGGAAGATGGATAACAAGAGCTGGCAACTAGCAGTAGCTGAAATTGATAAGACGGGTAAGGCGATAACTCAGAAAACCTTCCGCTCGGAATATCTGGTATTATCCGCGGGTGGGCGAACTTATCCTTCGCTCGGCTCAAATGGCAGTGGCTACGAACTAGCCAAGACGCTGGGCCATAAGATCATTGAGCCGGTACCGTCAGCTTTGCCGCTAGAGGCTAAGGATCAAATTTGTCATTTTCTGCAGGGGCAAAAACTGGACCTCGAGGTAACTTCCATTATTGACGGTGCAAGAGTTAAAACCAGGATGGACGAGGTTTTGTTTACAAAGTACGGCCTTTCAGGCCCAGCAGTGCTGAATATCAGTCGCGAGATCTCTATTGCCTTGAACCGCACATCTCCATCGGGGAAAGCAGTACCCGAGGTCGAAGTCGAACTGAATTTCTTCCCGGGTAAGACCCCCCAGCAAGCCAGGGATATTTTGGAACTGCGCTGGCGCAAAAGACCAGATCAGACCACTTCCAAAAGTCTCTATGGCTTGTTCCCCAATAAAATCGCAGACCTCCTGCCCCAACTGGCTGGTATAGATCCAGAGCTGAAGGTTTCAGAACTTGCTGGCAATCAAAAGAAATCTTTATTGAGCTTGCTGACCGCCTATCGCATCAAAATAACGGCCACCAGAGGCTGGAATGAGGCTGAATTCACAGCTGGCGGCGTTGATAGCACCGAAATAGAGCAGGGCACTTTAGGCTCACTCAAGCGCGAAAATCTCTACTTCTGCGGCGAAATCCTAGATGTAGACGGCGATGTCGGCGGCTTTAACCTCTCTTGGGCCTGGGCGTCAGGCTTTATCGCCGGGCAACTGACGAAAAAACTGTAACCACAATTTCATCCCATGAAGTCGCATGCAAGCAGCTATTGCTGTATAATTGTCTTGGTGTAGTTATAGCAGCTGCTCCCGTAGTTCAACAGGATAGAACAGCTCATTCCTAACGAGCCGATCGGGGTTCGAGTCCTCGCGGGGGCAGACTGTGTTCAGAACCAATAATTCTTAAGTTGTTTTTCCCTGTGATGCCTTGTATTGTAACTAATACAGGATTAATTTCGGGTGTTTGATATGTTCCACCCTGATAGATGAGGCCTTTGGGAAATAGGAGGGAGTGCAATTTAGGTTTTTGCATGGGGTGTAGGTTATTCCAGAAGGTAGGTAAGTGTTCGATAAACTCTGTAACGAAATTTATACAAACCTCCATTTCCTTCGCATCTATACTCGCCTCGTTTGTTTCTATCTCAATTCCAGTTAATTGGACTTCGTACTTGGCCTTCCTCTCCTTATATTCCTCTATGCCATAGACTCCGGATTCCAGAAGATCTTTAAGTTTATCCAGTTTATTTCGAACTGCCTTAGATTCTAGTAATTTCGATTCCTTGGTTGCTAAAGAATTTTCGAATTGCTGGGTGTATGTATCGACAACTATGTCTTTAAATAGTTTTAAGTCTTCCCTTGGAGGTACTATATTATCTAACAGTTCTCTAAATGCAGATTCGGCGTCATTCTTTGGTATGCTCTGGCGTCTCTTACATCCACTATGTCCACATTGGTAATAACCATAATACTTATTTTTACCCTTCGAGAAGCATCCCGAGAGGACGTTACTACAACCCGTGCAGCGAATTGTTTTAGCTAATGGAAATTCAGAGTTAATACCTAGTTTACCTGTATTGCTTCCTTTGTTCTGTGAAAGTATCTGTTGTGCGATGTTGAATTCCACCTCCGAAATCATAGGTTTATGTTTACCTTTTGCACGGATTTGCATTCCGTTGGAGTATACTATGCCGGCATAAAACTCATTGCGGAAGATGCGAGATAACCTTTTCCTATCAATTGGATTCCCATACACAGACCTAACATTTAGGTCTTGTAAATAGCTTAATACCTCTGCCATCCGGTAACCTCCACTAAGTAATTTTTGCCAACCTTCTTTTATTTGGTCAAAATAAATAGGGTGGGGAACTATTAGTTTGCTGCCAGGTTTACGAATATAACCTGTCGGTGGGTCCCATAGCCAGTAGCCTTTCTCTAGCTTGGATTTCATACCATTCACAGTTCTTTCGATCCTAACTTCGTTATCAAATTGAGCAGCAGCAGCAAGTATAGTTTCAAAAAACCTACCTGAAGGGTTATCTTCTATTGGTTCAGTTATTGATATGAGTCTTACTCCATACTTGGAGAGAATAGCCTTTATCGTCAGATGGTTTTCTGTTGACCTACTGAAACGGTCGAATTTGTATACTATGAAAAAAGCAACTAGATTCTTTTTGTTTGAGCAGAACTCTAGTGCCCTCTTTAGCTCTGTTCTATCAATGAATCGGGCACTCTCACCCTCTTCACGGAAAGTCTTAAGGGGATTGTAATTATTGCGTTTACAGTACTCTTTACAGAACGCCTCTTGTTGGTCCAAGCTGGTGCTTTCGACCTGCGAATCACTGCTTACACGTGTATAAATTAGTGCTATTGGATTCTTCATTGTAGTTCTGATGTTTGTTATTATAATAACTCTGTAAACCCAAATTGGCCAAAAGATAATAACAATCTATCTTCGATTGGAGCAATTCATCGGAAGTATTTGCAAAAGTCTTTCCATACTTTTCCCTAACTTCTTGAACTGTTATAGCTTTTACCATTAGAATTGCTCCACGATAAAAATATCCTTAGGTATTTAAAAATTGTGGAGACTTTTGCTTCAAGATGTCCTTGATTTTGAGATTGGTTGTGTTGACGGAATAAAAGTGAGTATTAGATCTTTTAGTTTGGTAGATTAAGTTGGACTCAATCATGCTCTTAAGCACTTTGCGCATTTGGGATTGGCTATATCCGCCACTTCCAGATACATATTCGTTTATCTCATCAAAGTTGGCTTCTGCCCTTTCGTTCAAATACTCAATAACAAGCCTTGTAGTAAGTTCTGTTTTGTTACTTTTGCTAGGAATACTCTCGCCTAAGTATGTTGTTGAGATTGACTGGTCGGGAGAAT
>CALFHW010000016.1 GCA_937876695.1 uncultured bacterium | reverse complement strand
TTTGTGGCAGAGAGTATTGAGAGAGCTATTTTAGCAGAACAGATGGGAAGCAGCTTCAAGAAGAGTTTTATTACAGATTTTAGAATGCATGTCCCTGGTGAGAAAAGGCCAAAGCGAAATATTCATGAGACAAGTAAAAGGTTAAGATCTCTCTTAGCTGAGCAGGGTATAAAGATTACAGTCGCAGACACATTAAGACTGAGAAAGGTAGGTAGAGCTTGAAACCAAAAAATTTAGCTAAGGAGTATTTATTGGATGCTTCCACTTTTGTTTCAGCTTATTTAGAGGACAACTTAAAACTAAGAAATTGGCTAGATGCTCAGCCTAGATTGTTCTATATCGATTTGCTCAAATCTGAAGCCGCAAATGTTGCCATAACCAAAGGCCTTCTTCCACAGGCTTACCAGGAGTTCCTGGAGGTTTTGGATGAAGAGAAATACCAACATTTGCCATACACTCCCATTGACTATTATAGTGCTTACAACATTGCTCTCGAGTGCGAAACTGCGTTATACGATGCTATCTATCACGCCGCGGCACTCAAGCTCTATCTTACTTTCCTGACTATGGACAGGAAATATTACGAGAAGGCAAAGCACATTGGTTACATCGAGCTGGCGCCGGGGGCGTGAGGCTACTTATGGAGCGAGTCTAGCCAGCCAGCCAAAATCAGGTTATAGTAGATTATGGGATTTTCATTGCCGTTTTTTAAGAAAAAGGTTGACGCTGCTGCCGAAGGTCTAGACCCTGGGGATGTTTATCTGGCGCTGGATGTGGGCACTAGATATATCAAGTCGGTGTTGTTTCGTGTGCCTGAGGGACCGTCTGAAAGTGATGTGACGATCATTGGTTACGCGCGGGTTGCGCAGAAATATGGCGCGATGAGAGATGCCATGATTGTGAACTTACAGAGCGTGATTGAGGCCTGCGATGTTTGCGTAGGCAGAAGTATGGATATCGCTGAGAAGAGACTTGGGGAGATTCCGCTCCCAAGGCGCGCGGTGGTGGGAATCGCTGGCGAGCTGGTCAAGGGTGTCTCAATCGTGGCCAACTATAAGCGCGACGAGACAAACGGCAGCGGCGCTAAAATCACTCAAGAAGAGATCGACGCAGTAGTAGCGCAGGTCAAAGGCGAGGCATTCGCTGGGGCTCTAGCGCAAATCGCTGAAGAGACGGGCGTGCCAGAAGATCAAATCGAAGAAATCAGCACTCGGGTAGACAGCACGCAGATCGACGGCGTGGTGGTAGCAAATCCATTGGGTTTCACCGGCAGCAATGTCTCTTACAGGGTATACTCTACCTTTGCGCCAAAACTACACGTCAACTCGCTCTATGAGCTAGCTAGTCAACTAGGCCTGGAGGAGGCTAGCATTGTGGTGCAGCCTTACGCAGTCGCCAGGGCGATTTCCGAAGTACGCGAGCAAAAATCAGGCGCAATTATCATCGATATGGGCGGCGGCACAACAGACGTGGCCTTAGTAGATAACGGGGGCGTACTGGGTACTAAGATGTTTGCCTTCGGCGGCGACGTGCTCACTAAACGAATCGCCGAAGCGCTGAAAAAAGAGATGCCTGAGGCTGAAGAGCTCAAGATCGATTATTCGGATGGGGCGGCTCCTCCCGAGGTCAAAAAACAGATCAAGGATATCGTCACTCAAGACATGCAAATTTGGGTAGAAGGCGTGCAGATTGCCCTGGAGGAGCTGCTCGATGACGAGGAAGGCGATCTGGAGAAGCTGCCGGGCCAGATTTATTTGTGCGGTGGGGGAGTGGCTTTGCCTGAAGTCAGGGAGGCGCTTTTGGCTCACCCCTGGCTGACGGTGTTGCCGTTTGCTAAGTTTCCAAAGATTAGTTACCTTTTCCCTAACCAACTCAAGGGAATCGCTGATGAGACAAGGCTTCTAATTGACCCCAGTGATGTAACACCAGCTAGCCTGGCTAGGATGTTGGTGGATGCGGGGTAGCTTGCAAGAGCTAGGTTATAATCATAGTTAAATCCAGCCAATATCTGTTAGACTTATATTGAAATGTCTGTAACAAAAGTTTTTATCGAACCAAACGAAGACGTGGTATTTGCTTGCCACAAGATTGCTACTGCGGGCTCGCGCAAAGTGATCTTGGTGATTCCGGCAGCTGCGAATGTCGTCTCCAGCCAGGTATCTATGAAGTTGCTTTCGCGAATGCTAGCCCGGACTGATAAGCTGGTGACAGTCGTGACCGAAGATGAACTCGGGCTTAAGTATGCCGCCGCTTCGGCACTTGCTGCGGTTGGGAAGATCAGCGACGTGACCACCGAGGTTTGGGAGCAGGCCAATACATTCAAACAAGAGTTAATCCTCAAAAAAGATCACAAAAAGATGGAGTTAATCGCCGAGCGTTCGGCGGGTGACTACAAGATTGTGGATGAGGAGAGTACCGTTCAGGTTGATAATAGCGAAGCTGGTGTAATGGAAGCTGGAATCGGAATCGCAACAGGGGAGATGGATGCGGTCGCTGATACAGGAGAGAAAGTTAGACTAGTAGTCGATAATCCGGAGATCCCAAATATTGAAGAGAGTTTTACTCCAATTATGCCGGTGGATACAACTGCAGCGATGAGTACTCCTGTCCATGAAGAAGTAAAACCATTGTTTAATAAGTTGGAACCTAAACTAATTGACCTCGAAGAGTACGCGTTGCTAACTGGCGGAGATGTGGGCGTGAGCGCGTTGGGTCCTATGCTGCGCAACAAAATGCGCAATATCAGTAAACTAAGGGAGCCCGCCCAACCTAAAAAAAAAGTAACGACTGAGCCAGAAGCGCTTACACAGGAACTAGACCACCGTGCCAGACTCAAACAGGGTGTAGCCAATTTTACTCATGGGATTGCTGGCCTGGCTTCCAGGCTGCGCAAGCAGACTACACCCACTGCGGCTGTTGGAGTTACACCAGTAAAGGAAGTAGTTGGAGCAGCACCAGTGTTGCCAGCATCGGAAGCGTCAATAATGTCGGAAGTTGAAACAGTTTCGCCTTCAGAGCAAGATACTGCAATTCACGAGTCTCCAACGGCAGAAAATGCAAAGTCAGAGCAGGTAACGGCAGAACATACAACACCGGAGATTCCAACCACCCAACAACCCGCAAAATCTAGATTCACCGACACGAATTTTGCTAGAGCAGGTGCATATGACAGATTAAACTATCAGTCACGTGGACGCAGCAGTGCCCCACAAAGCATGAACAATATCTCCCCGAGGTCCAGGCCTAATAATGCCAATTCTATTTCCAGGGCAGTAGCTAGCCAATCTGCCATGGTCGGAAAATACTGGGCTGGCTTTCGCAGCGCTTCGGCTAAGTATTGGGGCCAAGCAGGCAGTAACAAACCGAAAATTGTAGCTGGCGTAGCTGTTTTCGGTCTGGTTTTTATGCTGCTGTCTGTATTTGTATTCCCCAGCGCCAAAGTTGTAGTAAATGTGGCTTCGCGCGATGTGCCCATTAGTCAACAAGTTACGGCCTTGGTGGATGCCACCGCAGTTGATATCTCTGCTTTGACTGTACCGATGAGAGTTATTTCCAGAACTGCTTCCAGATCAGATACCTTCCCGACTACAGGGACAGGGCAAAAGGGTGAAAAGGCTAAGGGTTCGGTAAATATGCTCAACTCCTCAAATGTGCCAGTTCAGCTGAAGGCTGGCAGAGTGTTGAGCTCGGTTGGTAAAAGCGGGATTGAATATGCACTTGATAGCGACGTAGTGATTCCGGCCTCGGGCAATACCAATGGGGTTCGCATCACTGCGGTAGATCTGGGCACCCAGTATAACCAAGAGACCAATGCCAAAAAGGACTTCAAACTCAAGGATGGTGGAAACCCGGATTTACTGATCTTTAGCTATTCCCAGATAACCGGTGGCAGTAAATCCGAGACCAAGACCGTCGGCCAGAACGAC
This sequence comes from uncultured bacterium, assembly GCA_937876695.1. Taxonomy (GTDB): domain Bacteria; phylum Patescibacteriota; class Dojkabacteria; order CALFHW01; family CALFHW01; genus CALFHW01. Next base: position 25,783 of record CALFHW010000016.1, on the reverse strand, counting down.
TACGATGGCAGTGTCACCTTGCTAACTGGCCTGACCAGAGATGCCCTCGAGTCCGAGATCCAGGGACTCTTATCCAGCAGCGAGGTTAAGCTATATGACGAGATCAAATTCGGCAATGCTGAGGTAACTTCAGATAAAAAAGTAGGCGATGAGGCTGATAATTTTAATCTGACAGTTACAATGAAGGCCGAAATCGCAGTGGTGTCAGCAGCAGACCTGTCGAGCATTTCTGAGCAGTTAGTTCGCGAGCAGTCTCAGATTGCTGCTGAGGTCAAAATAGCCGGCATGGAGAGCCCCGTCCTCTCTGCAATCACAGTCGATGGCAGTAGAGCCAGCTTTACAATCACTACGAATGCTTCTGTATCTGCCCAGTTCGATAAAGATGAGCTCCGGGGTAAAGTCCTGGGGGTAGGCACTGAGCAGGCAGAACAGACGCTTAGAGCCATACCAGACGTAGAACAAGTGCAGATTAACTACAGTCCTGCATACCTGCCCGGCTTTCTACGCCGTATGCCTGGCTCGCAAGATAAAATCCAGGTAGAGTTATCGCAATAAGAGTAATAAAGACGCTAAACAAGCTTCCACCAGCCTCATCGGCAATTTAGTTTGACAGGGGATAGCGGCTTTTGCTAAGATTATCACAGTGGTCAGTCGACTGCTAAATTTCAGAACAGCCCAAATTATATTAATTTATTATTCAAACAAGATATGGCAGCAGCCAAAACAAAACTCACTCCTATTGGAGGAAATATTTTGGTTAAACCTCTGGAAGAGGAACGAACCACACAGTCAGGAATTGTTTTACCCGATACTATGAACAAAGAAAAGCCACAAAAAGGCGAGATCGTGGCTCTAGGCACAGGCAAGCTCGATGACTCGGGTAAGATTGTCCCTTTTAATGTGAAGGTGGGCGACGCAGTTATTTTCAAGAAATACGGACCAGATGAGGTTGAGGTTGACGAGAATGGAGAGAGCAAGTCATACCTAGTTATGGAAGAAGGAGATATATTGGCAATTATTAACTAATTAAATTCTTAAAAGTATAAATAGACATGGCAAAGCAAATTGTATTTGACGAAAAAGCTCGAAAGAGCCTGAAAGAGGGCGTAGATATTTTGGCAAACGTAGTGAAAGTCACTATGGGCGCGCGTGGCCGTAATGTAGCAATTCAGAAAAGCTACGGCTCGCAGCAGATCACCAAGGACGGCGTAACTATCGCTAAAGAAGTTGAGCTAGAAGACAACATGCAAAACATGGGCGCGCAGCTAGTGAAAGAAGCTGCCACCAAGACCGTCGACTCAGCCGGAGACGGAACTACTACTGCTGTGGTTCTTACACAGGCAATTGTAGGTGCAGGTATCAAAAATATTACTGCAGGTGCCAACCCTATGGAAATCCGTACCGGTATTGAAAAGGGCGTGGCAGCAGTTATTAGCGATTTGAAGAAAATGGCTAAACCAGTTAAGGGCAAAGAGGATATCAAGCGCGTGGCTACTATCTCCGCCAACGGCGACGAGGAAATTGGTGATACCATTGCCAACATCATGGATAAGGTCGGTAAAGACGGTGTCATCACTGTAGAAGAAGGTCAGACGTTTGGTTTGGTAGAGAGATATGTCGAGGGAATGCAGTTCGACAAAGGTTACCTATCACCATATTTTGTCACTGGCGAGAACCTCAAGGCAGTCATCGACAATCCCTACATCATTATCACTGATGGCAAGATCTCTTCAGTTAAGGATCTGTTGCCAATAGTCGAGAAAATTGCGGCTACAGGTAGTAAGAATATCGTGATCATCGCTGAGGACGTCGAAGGCGAGGCGCTAGCTACTTTGGTAGTCAATAAGCTCAAAGGTATTTTAAACGTAGTGGCTGTCAAGGCACCTGCTTTTGGCGACAGACGCAAAGCTATGCTCAAGGACATCGCAGTTGTCACTGGCGGCGAAGTTATCTCAGCTGAAGTTGGTTTAAAACTTGAAAACGCCGAACTTAGTCAGATCGGAAGAGCAGAGAAGATTGTGGTAGAAAAAGAGAATACCACTGTAATCAACGGCGGCGGTAGCAAATCAGATATCGCAGCCAGAGTAGCGGAGATCAAACAAGAAATCGAGGCAACTAGCTCGGATTATGACGTAGAGAAGCTGCAAGAGAGACTAGCCAAGCTCAGCGGCGGAGTCGCTGTGCTAGAAGTTGGGGCAGCTACTGAAGTGGAGCTAAAAGAGCGCAAGGACAGAATCGAAGACGCCCTAGCAGCCACTAGAGCCGCTGTAGAAGAGGGAGTGGTATCAGGAGGCGGTATCGCTTTAATCGACTCTCTAAAGGCCCTAGACAGCGTAAAAGCTGCTAGAGATGAGCAGATAGGTATTTCTATCTTGCGCGAGGCTTTGGAGTCACCTTTCAATCAGATCATGATCAATGCTGGCAAACAGCCAGCAGCATTCAGACGTGACGTTGGAGACGGCAAAGGCTATGACGTGCGCGAGGACAAGCTGGTAGACATGCTCACAGCAGGTATTTACGATCCAGTTAAGGTCACTCGTCTAGCTCTAGAGAATGCCGCCTCAGTAGCTATGATGCTTTTGACCACCGAGGCAGTTATCGTCGACATCAAAGAAGATAAGCCAGCAGCAGGTGGCATGGGCGGCGGTATGCCAGGTGGAATGGGCGGCATGGACGGGATGATGTAAAGTCGCTGCTTCTCAAGTTTACTATTTGGCAAAGAAACCCCCGCTCTTGAGCGGGGGTTTTGTAGATTAGTTCTCGCTAGGATATCCTATAGTTTGGTAGAATCTAATTCTAACTATTAGCAAATAACTAATTGATGTCTGAATCAGATATTGCTGGTCGAAAACTGCCTCAAAAGCCAGAGTATATAAGTCCTGGAGATGAGGTTTTGGAAGTCCATAAGAGCAAATACCCAAAGAAAGTTACTCGCCTGCAAGAGATTGTTGGCCATCATAGCGCCGCAATCATAGAGGATAACCTTCATCAGCAAATCCTGGGGGATTATTTATCACAGGGAGGTGGCGGGATCATCGCTCAAATTGGAGAGGCAGTTGCAGACGCAGTTACAGAAGAGGGGCGCTCAAGCCCAATATTAGACTTTAATCAAGTCGCTTCAAGAATAGGGCTATATATTGATGCATCTATCAGGGATTATCGGGGGAATTGGTATGGAATTAACCGTAATCATCGAATAGCTGACCAGTGGCGAGATAAAGCAGTAAAGCTAGCTGATGCTTTACCAGAAAACACCACATCTAGGGAAAGATTACTCGCAGCAACAGACTTATCAGTAATTGTAGCCAGGACGATTCTTAGAGGGCAGCACAACAGCGATTTAGAAACTTTTAAGGAAGATTATAACTCAAGAGTTGGCGAATTATTAGGTGACAATCTTCTGGGGTTAATTGGTTATGCGATTTCCTACACTGATTTTTGCGGAATTATGACTGTCCCTGATCCTCAGCTAACAAAGGCAGTAAAATTTTCACTTTTGAAAGAGGATATTATCGGGGAAATCGGGCAAATGGGCCCAGAAGAAGTTTATCAAAACATCCTCACCTACCTAGGGTATTTACTTGCTAACAAGGGCCTGAATCCGCAGGATGAGTATCTATATGTAGTCTACCAAAGGTTGAGGTGGTTTAGCCAAGTGGAGAAGTATAGACTAGGAAAGCAATTCCAGGGTGTAAGATTGTACCTTTATGATGAAGACAACCATAAGCTAACCAAACACGCGCTACAAATTTCCAGTCTCGCTGTATACGGAAAGGAACTGGGTATATTGGGTAACTACTTTAATAAACTTGAACACCCACATCGAATAACACGGCCTGCAATGATGCAGTTGGAAGAGGCTACCAGAGTACTAAACCCTGCTTTAATTGGCTCTGAAGAAGGTTTGGTTTTAACACCAATAGTGCGCTTGCTAGGTACGTCAGCTGGTTTTCGGAGTAAGTTTGGGGAGAGCCCTTTGGTTCAGAGGATCTTGGGACAAAAAGGTGAAATAGATGCGCAGTTTGCCAGAGAGGCCTCGGCAGCTGTTTTACATGTGATCGAAAGAAACTGGGAAACAATTGTCACAGAGGGGTTTATATAGGGCAATATAAACTGTCATTTTTTCATTGAGCAAGACAATAAAAAATGCCCCCTTGAAAACAAGGGGGCATTAATATCATTCCTACTTCGCAATCGCCTCGATGCGGTTTTCGCGGATGACGGTAACCTTAATGGTACCAGGGTAGTTCTGCTTTTCCTCAATCTCCTTAGCGATCTTGTAAGCCATCACTTTGCTATCCTCGTCGTTGATCTCCTCTGGTTTAACGATCACGCGAACCTCACGGCCAGCATGGATTGCAAAGGCATCCTTAACTGCGCCATACTGCTTAGCGATGTCCTCAAGAGCCTTGACACGCTTGACGTAATCATCGTAGTCATCTCGACGAGCGCCAGGTCTAGCACCTGAAATCGCGTCAGCGATGGAAACTAGAACTGCCTCGATAGATTTAGGCTCAATGTCACCGTGATGTGATTCCACTGCGTTTGCTAGTCTCTCGTCCTTCAAGTACTTTCGCACGATGTCGCCGGAAATATGGTGATGAGGCTTACCTTCGATCTCATAGGTCAAAACTTTACCCAAATCGTGCAGCAGACAAGCCTTTTTAGTGAAAGCCACATCTGCACCAACTTCCTGCGCTAGCTGCTGGCCGAGATTCACCATCTCCAAACTATGTTTGACCAAGTTCTGCCCATAACTATACCTGTACTTGAATCTACCTAGAAGTTTAATGATTTCGATTGGTAGATCTGGGAAGCCAGTATCGTAAGCGATCTTTTCTCCAGTTCTCTGGATCTCTTTGGCTAGGTCGTTTTTGATGTGTCTGATAGTGTCTTCGATGGCACCTGGGTGAACCCTTCCGTCCTTAAGCAGTTTCTTGATAGCAAGGGCAGCAACTTCTCTACGGATTGGGTCAAATGAAGAGACAGTGATCATATCAGGAGCATCGTCCATGATAATTTCAACTCCAGTAAGTCTTTCGAAAGATCTAATATTTCGACCTTCTTTACCGATAATTTTTCCTTTTTGCTTCTCATCTTCAATCTGGAATGTAGTGGAAGTAGTTTCAGCTACGAAATCAGTGGCGCTCCTTTGCATAGCATCGATCATCACTTCTTTGGCCTTCTTCTCAGATTCCAATTGAATAGTCTGCTCAGCTTCGTGGATCTTCTTGCTGACGTGACCCTTAAGCTCTTCCTCTAACTGCTTCATGAGTCTCTCTTCGGCTTCTTTCTTGCTAAGACCGGCGATTTGTTCTAACTGGGTATTGATCTCGTCTGAGCGCTTTTTGACGTCTTTTTTGGACTGTTCGAGTGCATGCTCCTTCTTTTCCATCGATTCTTCTCTCTCATCCATCAATTTAGCCCTCTCCAGCAGCTTCTGCTCTCTGGAAACGGACTGTCTCTCAGCCTCTTCAGCTTTGTTTAGCTTCTCTTTGGCTTTGCGATCAGCCTCAACTTCGATCTCGTAGGCCTTTTTCTTAGCGTTAAGTACTAATTCATCCGCCTTGCCGGCTTCTGCCTCACCTGCACTAATCTTTTCAGTAGCGCCAGCCAGCTTGCTCTCTAGCTTCTTGGTGGCACGCTGTTGGATAGCATATGTCCCTGCCATACTGGCCGGGATCATCAATATAAGTAAAACTAACAGAACTTCCATTTGTAATATACTGCGGGGTTTTCAGAAAGCAACTAGCGCAATTCTATACCAGCAAACTTCCAGGATAATTAACCTGGTCAATTCGTTTGTAACTGGATTTTGCAATACTTGAAAACATACCAACAGCTCCTCTAAACATGTTAAATAAGGGCTATTACATCATAACCGCTTATAGGCTACCTGGTCAAGATAATTTCTTGCTCAGGTATTTGAGGAACTTCTCGAAAGTGCTCTCTTTGTAGTCGATTTTGATCTTGGGAGGACCTTGTTTACCTTGGATTTCTTCGATTTTATTCATCAGTAGCTGAGATCTGCGTTGTAAATTGGCCAGCGCCTGGTTTTTTTGAAGCAGCAACGAGTTTAGCTTTTCCAAAATCAACCTTTGGTCAGAGTGGGCTTTTTCAAGAGATTCGAATTTTCCTTTTAACTGCTCAAATTCGGTGTTTATTTGCTTGAACTTAATAGCATTCTGAACTTGGTCCTGATGATCTTGGGAATCCATGATGCGCTTGATGAATTGATCCTCGCTGATGCCGATGTTTAGGAAATAATTGAGGTCGCCCTGGCTCGGTTCCTTTCCAAAAGCCTTTTTGTAATACTTGGAAATCATATCCTTGCGCTCCTCACGGCTCATCGGGGCTTTGCCAGCTCCAGCTGGGCTTCCGCCAAACGTACCGCCGCCCTGGCTCCCGCCAAAAGCGCTTCCGCCGCTGTTTTTTGTTCCAAACGACCCGCCCGAGTTACCTCCCCCAAACGCACTGCCTCCAGCAGAGCTACCGCCACCAAAAGTGGGGAAGTTATCACGCGGATTTGAAACAGTATTGCCTCCAAACGCTGCTTTTTGGCTTGGAGTAGGAAATGCTGGTTTGGCAATTGGACGTGGGCTTGGCTGGGGAAGATCATTGGTAACCTCATCCATACCATCATCATCCTGATCTGAAGTATTCTCATCTTCAGTATCCATATCATCCTCATAATCGTCGTCATCTTCATCCTCCTGCTCCTCTTGATCGTCATAAGTATCTACGTTCTGACTGTTGACAGGTTTCGCCTGGGTGACGACATTAGAGATTGGTTTCTCGGATGTAGGTTTTGGCTCAATAGGCCTTGACTCAAGAGCTTTTGCCTCAGCTGGTTTTTGCTCGCCCGCTGGCTTTTGCTCGGCAGGTTTCTGAGCAGGGGAGGAGGCACTCACAGCCGCCTTGGTATGTGTTCTCCCGGTAAATTCAACACCTAGAAACTCGGCGATACCTGCGGCGATTGCTTCTGCCAGATCATCGAGCTTTGGCTCCGAACGCAAGAACTTTTGATCCTCAGGATTGTCGATGTACAGACACTCAATCAGTGCTGATACTGGTCCCACTTGCTGTAATAGACCAATTCCGCCGTATTCATGAGTTTTTTCGTCATTTACACCTTGAATTTTGAGACCTGTCTTGGCTTTGATAGAGTCGGTAATTGCGGTAGCAAACTGCTTTGAGGCGCCGTTTTCGGTATTTACATACCAAGCCTCTACTCCAGATTTACCACCCTCATTGATATGAATTTCCAGTACTACGTCATTTTGCTGGGCCTTATATCCCGTGCTATTGATCCAGTCAATTCTTTTTGGGAGCTCCATTTCGTAGGGAACTGCCAGGGTGATGATGCCGTTTTGCCTTAGATAAGGCGTAACCATTTTGGCGATTTTACGCGCCAGATCTACTTCTCGCAGATCTCCGACGATTGTTCCGGGACTACTGGTAGTATGACCTGACGATATGATTACTCTAGCCATTTTTAAGTTTAACCCTTATGTAGGGCGAATTAAAATATCCTATAATACACATCTAATTATACCAGAAAATCCTTATCTGTGAGGTATTTATACAGTTTTTCGAGTTGTTCATCAGATTTAAATGGAATTACAATTTGGCCGCCGCGCTTAGTGCGGCGCAACTTGAAGCCTTGTCCGAATTTTTCGGCCAATTTTTCACTAATTTCTACTGTTTTTTCATCATAAATCACGCTGCGTCCGCCCATACTCTTGCGCGGCTCTAGTGCCTTGTTTAGCATGGCGATCCTGCGCACCGCTTCGTCTGTTTCGCGGACAGACAGGCCGCGCTTGATTATCTGATTGTAGACGGCGAGCATAGCGTCCTTGCTTTTTAGAGATAACACCAGATAGGCATGTGATTCACTGATTTTGCCCTCCAGCACGCCGTCTTGAACCGGCTTTGGCAGTTTCAAGAGCCTCATTTTATTGCTAATTGAACTTTCACTTAAGCCCAGCTTCTTACTCAGGTCTTCAAGTTTTACTCGGTAATTATTGTACAGTTCAGCAAATGCCAGCGCTTCTTCGATGGGGTTTAGGTCTTTGCGCTGAATATTTTCGATAACCGCCATTTCCAGCAGCTCGCGCCCGCTTACCTCCTTGATAATTACCGGGACTGTCTGCATCTGCGCTAGGCCCGCAGCTCTCCAGCGCCTTTCGCCGGCGACCAAGAAGTACTCAGCCATTTGGCTCAGGCGCAGTAGATCCGAGCGCTCTTCCTCTGGAATTCTTGTCACCAATAGCGGCTCCAAGATTCCATGTTCCCGAATTGAGTCTGCTAGCCCGACCAGCTCCTCAGTATCGATGCTCTGTCTAGGCTGTTTGGGGTTTGGTAGTATCAAATTGATATCCAGATCAGCGATATAACCTTGCTCAGGACCGATATTGCCTTCGCCCAAAATTGCTGCCAAGCCTTTGCCTAAACTATTGGACATGGTTAGTTCCGCCTTTCTTTTCCATTAGAATTGAATAACTTTGTTTTTTGTCTCGGGTGAAATCCAGAATGTTGAATCGTTTGCCAAGAAGCTCGGTTAATTGCTGCTGCTTGAAGAAGAGTTGTTCGGGAATTTCTAGGTCGACTTTTGTCTCTTGACTGGAAACCACCAATAAAAATAGGCCTTTATCGTCCAGAATTCTGGCGATTTCCCAGAGTGCAGTCTGAAAACTAGTGTAATCGGTGTACTCGAGCGCATTTATGGCCATGATTGCGGGAAATTCATTGGGTAAATAAGTGGTGACTACGTCGAAGATGTTGTCTACAAATACTTTGCCAGTTAGAGACTTACTTTGCAGCAGATCCTCTGCATTGCTGGCTGCAGAAGGTGAGAAATCAACTCCAGTCACCTCAAAACCCTTCTCAGCTAAGGCCAGCATATCAGCGCCAGTTCCACAGCCTAAATCTAAAACTTTGCTAAACTGGCGCTTGTTGCACTCGCTCATAAAGCCAGGCAGCGACTCGTGTGGTTCCATTCGGAAAAAATTGTGCGCCCTATAGTGGTCTTCCCAAGCTCGTTGCATAAGACACTATAACTTAAAAAGATTTAAGCGGCAAAGTGTTTTCGGTGTGGAACTTTGGCTACACCCTGCTGGCAACTTCCTCAGCCAGTGACTGGTATGAGAGGGCGCCGAGCGAACGTTCGGCGTATAGCTGAATGGGTTTGCCGTGTGAAGGGGCCTCGGATAACTTGATGTTGCGGGGGATAATGGTCTCGAACACTTTCTTGCCGAAGTTTTTGACGAGCTCACCTAGTACATCTTTGGAGAGATTGGTGCGGCTGTCATACATCGTGATGGCAATCCCCAGTAGCTCTAGCTTGTTGTTGAGCTTGCGTTTGACGAGTTTGACGGTGTCGAGAAGCAGCCCTAAGCCTTCTAAGGCGTAGTATTCGCTTTGGACTGGGATTAAGACTCGATCGGAAGCGACTAGCGCGTTGATGGTCAGAAGGCCCAGTGAAGGCGGGCAGTCGATTAGCACGAGGTCGTATTTGCTAACAATACTTGAGAGCGCGTCTCTGACGATACTCTCTCTAGACATGCGGTTAACAAGCTCAACTTCTGCGCCAGCTAGGTCAATTCCAGCTGGGATGATGTGAACATCGGTGCCGGGTAGGGGGATTACGGCCTCCACCGCTGGCAACTGATCGCTGATAACTTTGTAGATAGACTTCTCAGAAGCCAGCTGCCTAGATATGCCGCCGCCTGAGCTTAGATTGCCCTGTGGGTCTAGGTCGATCAACAGCACTTTCTTACCTAACCTGCTTAGGTAAACGGCTAAGTTGAGGCAAGTAGTGGTTTTACCTACGCCGCCTTTTTGATTGGCCAGGCTAATTGTCATTCTAGTTTGTCTCTGCAATGAACTTAGACTCTCCTCGTCCCATCAACCCGAATCTAGTCAGCGGCGAAATTCGCAAGAAGGGACTACCTTTTAAGTACTGTCTGTCTACAAATCCTACATCGGTATATCTAGAATCTTTGCTGTTGCCGCGGTTATCGCCCATCAGAAAGTAGCTGCCTTCTGGCACTCGTTTTTCTTGTCCTTCAGGTAGAAAGTCGCCGGCATTGGTGCGTCTTCCGGCAGGTAGGTAGTCCTCAACCATAACTTTGCCGTTGATATAGACCTTGCCGTCCTCGACTTTGACTCGCTCGCCAGGCATACCGATGATTCTTTTGACTAGATCTGGCCTGCCGGGCTGCTGGAACACCACAATATCTCCTCTGCCATAGTCATAGCCAGGCAGCAGTTTGCCCTCGCCGCCGGCGATCTGGATGAATTTATTGGTGAGTAATATCTCACTATTCTCTAGAGTAGGCTGCATAGATAGGCCGTCGACTTGGTTTGGAATCGCAAAAAACAAGTAGATCACAACACTACAGGCCAAAGCAAACACGATCGTCTGCAGCGAATCAATAAGTAGCCCGCCCGGACGGATATTACTACTCTGGTAGTTGTTTAGTTTGCTATTCACCCCTTATCTTAGCCCCTCTCAAATCTTATGTAAACAACCCCTTCGCCCAGTTTAAGGCTAGCTACGACCTCGAGGTCTGCAGGTTTGTATTGGCTGCTACCGCTTAATTTAAGCTCGCTAGCTCTAACTGCACCGCTGATTTCGGATTGCATTTCACCCAGTAGAGTGATAATTTGAGCTTCGCCAATTATCTCCAGCTTAATGCTATCAGCGATATCGAGACCAGCATCTTTACGAAGTTTTTGCACCTGGCGAGTCAACTCGCGCACATAGCCTTCGGCAAGTAGCTGAGGCGTGAGCGCGGTATTTAGGTTCACTGTGATGTCAGCCTCGCTACTCTTGAGCAGCAAATAGCCCTCTTTCTCTTGTAAATTCAATACCTCTTTAACCTGTTTGATATTTAGTTCCTCAGCGATAATTTCTTCCATCCAATTTTCCAGCTCCTTATCACGGGCGTGGTCTAACACCATCCTCACCTCGATATCTTGCAATGGTTGGCGTACCTTCAGGGCTGCTTGATTACGCAGCTTCTGCCCCAGACTGACGATCTCCTGCAGCGCCTGCATTTTCTTGAGCACCAAGGCGTTCTCCTCCCAGAATTCAATATCTGCCTCTGGATAGTCGCATAAGTGCACTGACTCGAGTTGTTCAGGTAATTGCTTATGAACTAATTCGTTGTACATCTCTTCCGCTACGAAAGGTGTGAAAGGAGCGGTGAGCTTAGTAAATTCTACCAGCACGTAGTACAGAGTACTGAATGCCTCGCTATCTCCGCTAGCAAATCTAGCCCTGGAACTGCGGATGTACCATTTGGAAAGCACTGCTACGAAGTCCTCCAGCATCCTGGTGGCTTTGGGGATCTGGTATTGATCCAGCTCGATGCGCACTTCGTGGGTGAGTTGCTGCAATTTGGCGATGATCCAGATATCCAGCTTGTGCTTCGGGGTAAGTGGTACTTTATGCCAGTAAGTATCGTTGCGCTCGCCGCCGGGAACTGAGAATACCGTGCGGATCTTAGGATTGGTCTTATTGGTAACTAACTCAGCTGTTGGCTGCCAATTATGCATCTGTGCGTAGGTAGTAAAGAACGAGAAACTATTCCATAACGGCAAAATGTAAAGCCTCAGCTGGTCGCGCAGGCCTTTTTCGTCGAAATTGATGTCCTCGCCTACGATCAACTTAGAGTTGAGGAAGTACCAGCGCATGGCCTCGGCGCCGTAGCTCTCCAAAGTCAGCTTAGGGTCGGGGTAATTGCCGTAGGTTTTGCTCATTTTGCGGCCATCAGTACCGAATATCACCCCAGAAGTGACTACGTTTTTGAAAGCTTGCTTACCCGTAAGCGCTACTCCCAGAACGTGTGTCACGTAGAACCAAGCCCTGGTCTGTGCGATGTATTCCACTATGAAATCAGCTGGGTAGTTGTTTTCAAAGGTTAGCTTATTTTCAAATGGATAATGTAACTGGGCATAAGGCATAGAACCGCTATCCATCCATACATCCAGCACCTCGGGTACGCGCACGTATTCCTGGCCGCTGGCTTTATCGACTAGCACTACATCGTCAATAACTGGCCTGTGCAGGTCTAGGAGGCGATCTCCAAGTAGGAATAGGGGATAATAGCCGGGAGAATATTTGCCGCGTTCTAGACTGTTATAGGCCTCTGTTTCGTTTTTGCCCTCGAAATGGCTGACCAGCTGGGATGCTGCTGTGGTTGGCGTAAAAACGATTACATTTTGACCTGCAAACCGCTTAGCTAGCTCGGCTGGCAAGCTATGCAGATCTGCAATAGTGACTGTCTCAATACTTTCTGCCAAGGCAGGATTTCCACCAGCCCCCGCAACTTCCTGGATGACAGTTTTAAACATTTCAGTTTCAATTTCTGGGTTTAGCAGCACAATTTTGCTGGCTGAGTCGATTCCGGTTAGACTGGCATCGAGCCCGGAGACTAATGTTTTAAGGCGTTCCAACACCTCTGCACCGTCGGTAGCTAAAACCTGCCATGAAGGCAAGTGCATCATATTGAGTTGAGTGACAGGGTTCTTGGAAAGCTTGGCTAGCTCGCTTCTGGAGCCTACGATGAGGGTGTCCTCCTCGCTATAGTTGTCGATTATCTTGCCGCCTTCTGACTTTACCCAAACAGGCATGGAGGTGGACCAGAACCTGGATCTACTCACCGACCAATCAGGAGCGGTATCGATTCCTTTGGCAAACCGGCCTTTTTTGAGATGCCCGGGGATCCAGTTGATATCCTCATTTGCAGCGTGAAGGGCAGGCTTGAGCTGTTGCACATTTACAAACCAAGATTCCTGGGCGCGGTAGATCAATGGATTGGCGTAGCGATAGAAGGGCAGTCTATGAGTGAAATTTGCTGCCTTGTAGAGGCGGTTTAGTTTTTTGAGGTCGTTGATAATTGGCATGGCAGCATCTCTGAGATATAGCCCTGCGAATTGTTCGGTCTGAGGTAACAGCTTACCCGCATCGTCTATACATTGGGTAAACGAAAGTCCGTGCTCCTTGCCAAGATTGAAGTCCTCTTCGCCAAAAGCCGGTGCTAAGTGCAAAACTCCAGTTCCATCCTCAACTGTAACCCCTTCTGATAGATAAACCTTGAAGTCGTTTTCGCCGCCAGGGAAGAATTTATAGATTTGCTCATAGTTTAAGCCTTCCAGCTCTTTACCTTTGAATGAGGCTAGAACTTGGAACTCACGCAAGTTGGACTCTGCCAACTTGTTAGCTAGAACAGCATATTGATAATACTTCTCGCGATTTAGGTCGAAAACTTGCTCTGGTGCGGATTTAAATGCCTCGATGACTGCTGCCAAATTGTTACCTGCCTTGCTCAACAGATTATTTAGCTGCTGGGTGCGGTAAGTTAGGTCTTCTCCAAACCAATCAGGCAAGTTCTCCTTAAAAGAAATGTAGTGCACGGGCGTCTCAAAGTCGATTTCGATTAGGTTTAGGCCTGCTAGCTCGCCTTGATATTCGTCGATATACGCGGTGTGTTGTCTCTTGTCGGCACTTTTGCTGAGTTCGTCCACTCCATTCTCGCCGCCCAAGGGGTAACTATAGCGCACCTTCTTTATTGCCGGTGTGGTGGCGAGCTTGCTGAGCTCCTGGTAATTCTTTTGATCAATCGGGGTAAGCTCGCCATCTAAGTCAAAAAAGAACTCCTTGCCGATTTTCGTGAGGCAGATCTCTAGCTCAGTCAGCTGACTCAAATCGCTAACTGCCTTGCCAGCCTGGCTTGCTAGCTTGCTGTCAGCTGCGACCTCTTGCCCAGCCAGGCTGAGGATGATAGTCTCCACACTTTGCCTAGGGGCCTTAGTGTAGTCAAATGGCTTGTCGCCAGATATCCATCTAGCAATGAATTTTGAATTATCTACTGGGGTTTCGACTAACACATAATCCTCAGCAGGATTAACTGCCAGCGCATAATTACTAGGGATAGTCCAAGGCGTAGTGGTCCAACTGAACATAAACAGATCCTCAGCTGCGCCAGTTGGTAGATTCCCAGTGCCGATTCTAGCCAGGAAATCTGTTAGCTTTTGATCCTGCTGCAACTTGAATTTAACCGTGATGGCCTTATCTTCCACGTCTTCGTAGGTGTTGTCCATAGCGATTTCGAAGTTGGACACTGGAGTTGCCGAATCAGTAGAGTAGAGTGAAGAGCGCCAGCCTCGGTAGACTAAGCCTTTCTCCTTCAAGGTTTTAAAGACCCACCAGACTGTTTCCATGTAATTTTGGTCCATGGTACGGTAGGCGTGCTTGTAGTCGGTCCATCTACCCATTTTACGCACATACCATGGCCATTCATCTGAAGTCGAGCGAGTATAGTCATAACACTCTGCGATGTATTGGCTAATTCCAAATTCCTCAACCTGTAACTTGGAAGTTAACCCCAGCTTCTTTTCAACTTTATTTTCGATTGGCAATCCATGGCAATCCCAACCCCATACCCTGGGCGTGTGATAGCCTTTCATAGCGTAGTATCTAGGCACTGCATCCTTGACGATAAAGTCCTTGATGTGCCCGTAGTGAGGCATTCCCGAGATAAATGGAGGCCCGTCATAGAAATGCCAAGAAGGGCCGCCTTCGCGCTGCTCTACCGATTTCTCGAAAATTTTACCTGCCTCCCAGAAACTAGCGATTTTCTCTTCTAAGGCTGGGAAGTCTGGTTTGGTAGGCTGTTTGCTGAAGCTCATTGTTGTTTACAGGTCATTGAACTTAAATTAAGCACTTCGAGTTGCATTTAGCCAATTATACAGTAAGTTTGCCGGCAATTTACTGCTAAAATGTAACATGGCAAAAACTACAGACAAGAAGCACAATGATTCTGTTGGATCCAATCATACAGAAGTAGTCAGAGTTCTATTCCTCGGCACGGCAGAATTTGCTTGGCCGGCACTTAAGGCATTAGCGCAAGGTGAGCTTGGAGAAGGGTTCGAACTGGTTGGTTTAGTTACACAGCCGGACAGGCCTGTGGGCCGCAAGCAGATCCTGACAGCCCCGCCGCTTAAGAGATTGCTATTAGATTTGGTTGCAGGCTCATCCATGTCGGCTCCAGCACAAGAACTCCAGATATTCCAACCTGAAAAACTAACTAAACAGGCTGATGAGATATTGATGGCTAGCAAGCCTGATCTAATTATCACCGCGGCCTACGGCCAGATGGTGCCGCCAGTGGTGCTAGATTACCCAAAGTATGGCTGCCTAAATATTCACGGCTCGCTACTACCTATGTACCGCGGCGCAGTGCCATTGGAAATGTCAATTCTTAATGGCGATAAGTTATCAGGGGTGTCTGTTATCAAGATGACTCCAGGGCTCGATGACGGGCCGGTGCTGGCAGAGAAAGAGATTGAACTCCCTGCTGATGCTGACGCAACTTGGCTGCGTGCTAGAGCGGCGCAGGAGGGCGCAGGTTTGTTGTTGTCGGTGTTACCAAATTGGGTAGCCGGGAAAATTAAACCCACTGATCAAGCGAATCTAATGGGCAAGCAGCGCGAGCTCAGTTATTGTTACAGTAAGGATTTGGCTAGGGAAAAGGGTCAGATACATGCCTATGAGGGTGCAGTAGAGGCGCTGCGTAAGGTCAGGGCCTTTGCGGCTGCATCTGGGGCCTACATCACAATTTTTAGGCAAAGTAAGGCAATTGAACTGAAAATCTGGAGTGCGGAGCTGCTCAGTGATCAGTTGCAGCAAAGTAGTTGGGGCAAAATAACCGAAACCGAGCAGGGACTAGTGCTGACACTTAAAGGTGGTCAGCTACTTCTGCAAGAGCTGCAACTGGCAGGTAAAAACCGCGGTGACGCTCGGGTATACGCCTACCTGGCTGAGGATCAAAATGCTCAGTCGAGAATATTGGTTAGAGTGGGCGATGAGGTCTTGTTTATCCGCAGACAGAAGTTCGGTAGGCGTTATATCGTATTGCCTGGCGGGCATCTCAAGCGAGGCGAATCTCCTGTTAAGGCAGCCCTACGTGAACTCAGCGAGGAGACGACTATTAAACTAACCAGCGCGGACCTGACGGAGATCCACAACTACACCGATCTTTCCACTGGCGAAAAAGTGACTTATTTCCAGGCAACTTTAGCAAGTAAACCCAAAGTTCAAATGCTGGGAGAGGAAGTGGCTAGATCTAGCGCCGACAACACCTACAAATTATCTTGGATTAACCTAAGTTCGCCGGAATTGGCGCTATTCCAGCCAGAGCACCTGCGCAGGAAGCTATTAGGCTAGGAATTTATTCTTCAGTGCTATCTTTGACTTTCACCTGGCCGATTTTCTGGGTGGCTTCCTTGCCTGTTAGTTTTTCCTGCACTTGCTCAGTTTGTTTACCAATTGCCCATTTGCCGAGTTTGAATATCACCACCAATACCAGAATAACCCCGACCACAGCGTCATCCATCAGGCCAACTAATCCCAGGAATGCCTCAGGCAGAACATCGAGCGGACTTATCAGGTATAATAAAAGTAACAAGGGACTTTTGTTTTCTTGCCAAATTTTTTGTAGATTCATAGTTGTTTATTTTAGCGCATATTGTCTTGATCGCGAATTATAAAGCAGAAGTAATTTCTCATGAAAAAGTAAATGGGAAGGTATTTAGAAGTACATTTAAGTGTATCAGCCCAGCTGGTATGGAGTTTAAGGCTGGTCAGTACATCAACTTCAAAGTTGGGTTAACAGCAGGGGATAAAACCAGAAGGTCGTACTCGCTTGCGAACGCAAGTGGGGAGCATGAACTTTTGGAAACATATGTGGACGTCACTCCAGGTGGCCCGGGGAGCATCTTTTTCGACAGTCTACACATCGGTCAACAAGTTGAATTCTTAGGTCCATTGGGCAGGTTCAACTTTGTTCAGGAGTCTGAAAAGGTGCCGGTATTTGTAGCTACTGGGACGGGGATAGCGCCATTCCTGGGGATGCTCAGAGATATGACATCTGGGAAAACAGCCGCAGGTGTAGCTGGAAATGCATCTGTTGAAAACGCACTTGGCCGCCAAGTGCTGTTGTATTGGGGCGTGCGTAGTCAGACTGATTTATATTTGACTAAGGAACTGGCTGACCTTGCTAGCAAACTGCCCGGGTTTACCTATAAGCTATGTTTATCAAAGCCGATGGGCGGATGGGGATCCGCTGGTGAGATCGAATATACAGGCAGAGTGGGCGCAGCTCTTGAGCAAGATCTCTTAGGCCCTGGCGCAATTGGCCCTGGGGGCCTGCTGTTTGAGAATTGCGATTTCTATCTTTGCGGCAGTAACTCCATGATTACCACCGTTAAGTCTCAGCTAACTACCAGCGGACAGAGTGAAGTGCAAATCTATACCGAGGAGTTCTATTGAGGACGAGTTTAGGCTATATTAGAGTAAATGAATTATTCAGAATTCTTTAAATTCTTGAGGAAATGGAGAGATGCGCGCAGGAATCCTCCTGCTAGTGCTTGGCCACGAGAGATAACCCTCGATAGTAAGGCTTGGGAGGGTATCCAAAGACTTTATAACCTCACACGTATGGACGGGCATGAGTACGAGACCTCATTTTTCTTCGCTGAGGGCGAGACTTTTTTGACTACGCCGCTGCGCGGTAGCAGGCAGCAGGTTACATCCTCTCATAGCATGAGCATCAAATATGAGATTGACCAGAGAAAAAGGGTTTATTATCGAAATATAATTCTGGACGGGCGGGTAGTGAGTAAGAGCGCCATCAAGCCTGCGCAGATGGCGCAAGGTGGACAACTGGGCTTTCTATTCAACGTCCACACCCACCCCGAACATAAGAATTCAGAGGACAAGACTACCTACAGCTTCTTCTCGGATACTGATATCAGGTCCTTGCTGGCCGCTAATGCCACAGTTTCTGGGCTAGTTACAGATAGCTTTTGGTTAGTTTGTAAGACTGATGCTGCGATTTCTAAGGTAGGTGAGGTTGGTGAGGAACTCCTATATGCCATCAGCGAGAAGGCTTTTGGCGGTGAGCAGTACTTGGATGATTTGATCAAGGAGAATATGTCTCGCTGGGGTTTGGTGTTTTACCGTGGGGCATTTCGCAAGCCGTTAGTAAGAGTCAACTAGACTTATCTTCAGTAACTAGCAAAATTTAATGCTGGCTTCATAATTTCTATAGAAGTATTTCAGGTTTGAGGTTTAATATACCTCTTGTGTGTGGTCTGCAAACTCAAAAGTTAATAAATGGCCCCAGGGAGAGGCTTGAATCCCTGGGGCCGCGGGCCCTCAGTAATAGCCAGCTGCTGGCCATAGTCCTAAACGTGGGGAGTAAGGGCGAGAGTGTATTTGCCCTGGCAGATAGGATTATCAAGGACTATGGGGTGATGAACTTTGTCAGCGAGCAGAGCTATGAGCGCTTAGCGATAAACTTGGAGCTAGGTAAGGTGAAAGCTATGCAGCTACTAGCTATGTTTGAGCTGGGTAGGAGGATCTTCAAAGATGAGTACACCGGCAGACCGCTATTAAATACACCGGAGAAGATTTATGCTCGCTATAAGTTTATGATGGATAAGAAAAGGGAGGAACTGCGCGCACTTTACCTGGATCAGAACCACTGTCTATTAGGCGAGGAGCTGCTGGCCGTGGGAAATACAAATATAGTGCAATGTGAGATAAGGGAGATACTAGTACCGGCATTCGCTCTCAAGGCTAGGGCTATAGTGATTCTACACAATCATCCGTCAGGGAATACCGATCCTTCGCCACAAGATATCGATTTTACAAAAAGGCTAAGGCAAGCCTGCAGGATCGTCGGTGTAAGCTTATCAGATCATATTGTTATTGGCCAGGGTTATACTAGTTTAGTGACTGGACAGTTTGTTGACTAGTGCGAAGTACTCACAGCTCAGTTCTGCCCAGGAGTTCGCAGCTGCGTAGCTCTGTATCTTTAGCAGTACCTCATGGCTGAGATCATTGTCAGTGTATAGCTGCTCAACGGCCGAAGCTATGCTGTTAGGAGTGTTGTCTGTAATTGTATGGCAGACGTCATGTAGATCTTTGAGCTGCGATGACCTACTTACAATGACTGGCCTGCCCGCGGCAAGCGCAAGGCGTATCGAGCCGCTGGCGGTCTCCTTGGACTCAGGATATGCAAACACCAGCATGTCTGCCAGGCCTAAGATCGTAATAATCTCTTCGCGGTCTAGGAAATCGGAAATATGAATTACGTTATTCTCCAGATTGAGGCGAGTTATCTCTTCCTTAAACCGTATAGCTAGGGCAGCAGAGTTCATATTTCGGGGATTGACTGCGTTGAGCGCAATGAGCTTGACGTCCGGGTACTGCAACTTAAGCTGGGAGACTGCTTCGAGAGTTTCAAATACGCCTTTATTCTCTACTAAAAATCCATGGGTAGCGATTACTGGAGTTGAGTCCTCAAAACCCAACCTGCTGCGTAATCTAGCTTTACTCTGATAGGGGAACATAATCCCACCGTGTGGGAAATGATAGCAATTAGTGAGGCCTTGTTTATTTAGGTAGGCCAGGTCGTCCTGGTTGAGGACATGGATTTGATGGCACTTTCGTAAGGTATCCTTGAGTTGGCCTAGCTCAGACCCAGGGTATTGTACTGCATGTGGGGTAAGAATTATCTTGAGGTCTAGCTTTTCCAAACCGTCAATTAGTCTTTTCAAGGCCATGAAGTTATAGAATCCTAAGTTATACTGTATGTGGACTAGATCTAACTTCCCTTCAGCCTGGCGACGCTTGCAGAAGTCGAGGACACCTGCAAAATCGACCTCTCCGTGTTCCCAGAGTCTATGCACGTTGTCTTTGTCTATATTCACGCGGTTGGTGGTATCTTTTGTGGCCAAGTAGCTCACCGACGCGAAGGAACTCTCCAGCTCGCTATACAGGTAAGATGAGTATTCAGCAATTCCACAGACTGTGTTATAAGTAGAGACGACGGCTAAGTGTGTATCTGCTAGCTTCTCTAATGACCTCAAGGCTGGTAATAGGCTGATGATCTTGGCAGCTGAGTCACTCCAGTTAAACCTTCTGGAAGTGTGCCACGCACGTAGAATCTTGGCCTTATTGTCGCTGCTTAGTGCCAGCATCATCTTGCGGCCTAGGTCAGCTGCATCTGGCTCTGCCCAGAAGGCACCGGGGTTATCCAGATGGCTACGAGCTGGTTTAAGCTCATAATCAACTAGATAGCTATTGTAATCGTTGAGAAAGTCCATCTGGCCGCTCCAGCCGGTGGCCACCACCACTAGCCCCATGTCCATCGCCTCTAGTACTGGCATATTAAAGCCCTCAGCCTTACTGGGAGAGACATATACGTCGCACATACCCATCAAGGCCATCATTTCGGCGTCACTAAAATCGCTATCGAGGTAAATCACTCTTTCTCTAACTTCCTTAGGCAAACTGCTGATGGCAGAAGGGAACTCATTGGTGGAGTTGGGGTAACTTTTGATAACTAATATCGGCCTGAGGGTTTCATCTCTCGGGTCTTGGCCAGCATTCGAATAGAATTCGCTGGCGAAGGCAGTGATTAACTCTTTCGCACCTTTGCGCGCCAGGCCGCTGCTGATATGTAGAAGCAGCTGCTCCCCGGATCTTTTGGCTTCAGTCACACCAGCCAGCTGCTTAGACCTGCTAGCGAGCGCTACTTGCTGGGCTTTATCGTCATCCGAATTCTCGCTCTGCGCCAGGGGGAAAGGTGCATTAGGAATTATGTATATGGGCAGCCTTACACCAGATCTTCTCAGTACCATTAATGTGTGCAGGCTGGCAGCAAATACGCAGTCGAGGTGGTCATTGTATTCTTTGACCCATTTCTCAGGAAAACGATTTTCTTCCCAAGCTAGTAGCGAGATTTTGACTTTCCCGGGTAACTCAGCTAGTCCATGTAAGCTGCGAGGATCTTTAGGGAAATTATTATAGATAACAATATCCCACTGTTTATCTTTCCACTCCGGCTTATCCAGGTCAATGGAAAGACCTGATAGCTCTGGGTATCGCGCTAAATCTGTCGCACTAGGAAGCCTAGAAACTTCTGTGCTATGTGCCCCTATCTGAATTCTTACGGGATTCTCAATGCTACTGGATGCGGCTAGATCGCGGAGGGCAACTGCCAGACTGCGGTTGACCTTGGCTAGTGAATATTCGTCTGCACAAGGGCCATAAATTAGAACTTCGGTAGTCATTTGCTAGAATCCTTCATAGTTTTCAATTCGGAAATTTGTCTGCGCAGCTCAGAATTATCTTTTTGTAGTGATTTGATCAGAAACAACGCCTGCTCGTTGAACTTCTGCTGCGAAAGTAAGCTTCTCTCTAGGGTATTGCGCACAATACTAGCGATTTTACCTAACACAGCGTTCTTGAGTCTACGCAGGCTGCCCCCGCCTGTTTGCCTAAAGTCAAAATAAAGGCCAGAAAGTATGTTCTTGCTGGTTTCGGCAACTTCCAAGGCAGCCTCAATCAGTCTAGGGTCGCTTTCTTCATACTTGGCATTTTTTTGATCCAACTGCTCAGCGGCTACGAATTTCTTAGCCTTGGCTACTAATTGAGTGTAGTTAGTATTCTGCTTTGAATTGCCCATGACTTATTCTAGCGTTATTTGATAGTTTGCGGTGAACTTCCAGCAAAAATGCCCATCAGCGCTTTCGCCAGTTTCTGGCTGTCGTGTCTAAGCAGGCTTCTGCGAACAATATCGCCGCTTTCGCGATTGACGATTTCTTCAGATAATAGAGCCTGACGGACCACTTGAGTTACGTTGACGGCCACTTCAGTTGGTTGGCTACCCAAATCGTCCTCTACAGGGTAACTCTGTTCCTCGCGATATTTTTCTAGGATATCCTCAGGTAAAGGAGCGTCATTAATCAGGGCAAAATCAGCAGGTCTGCCAATATATTTGGCCATTTCGGCCAGATAATCGGACTGCTTGAGACCGTGCGTCTGGCCGAATTTAGAGACTAAATTGCCGACGAAAACGATTTTGGCTGGAGAGTCCTTGATCGCCTGTGCTACGTCTCCCACCACGATATTTGCTAGTAGACTTGAGTATAGATCGCCAGGACCCATCACTATGAAATCAGCCCTGGCGATAGCTTGCCTAGTGGGGGGGTGAATTATCGCAGGTGGTTGGGTCCAGAGCCGTTTGACCTTGGCTGTCCCGTTGTGCTTCTCATTAGGTTCGTCGATGTTTTTCTCGCCCATCAACACGCTACCGTCGTCGTATTCCGCCATTAAATCGACATTGTCGGTAGTGATTGGCAAGATTTTACCTTCCACATTCAAAATGTCTACTGCCGCCTCGATGGCTTTTACCTCCGAGCCCAAAATCTCGGTTAGTACTGTCAGAAAAAGATTGCCAAAGCTATGACCCGATAATTCCGTCTTAGACTCTGGAAAGCGGTATTGAAAAAGTTGCCTTAGAATCATACTGGCTCCATCCTCCCTACTCAGAGCAACCAAGCACTGCCTAATATCTCCCACAGGCAAGTAACCAAATTCGTCTCTTAATTTGCCTGCACTACCACCATTATCAGTCATAGTAACCACAGCTGTTAGTTCGCAGTTGCGGTAATGCTTCAGCCCGCTGAGAGCAGTGAATGTGCCTGTGCCGCCGCCAATTACAACTACGTTTAATTTTTGTTTGGAGTCCATTATTTTACAGTTACGCTTTTAGCTAAATTACGAGGTTTGTCGACATTGTTACCCAATGCCACACCCAGATGATGAGATAATAACTGAAAAGGGATAACATTTACTAGTGCAGAGGTGTGCGCTAACTCCGGCGTCTGGATCCAAATATCAAATAACTCATTGTTTTTCGGCGAGATTGCGATGATCATGCCGCCTCTAGCTTTTACCTCGGCTACGCTCGAGAGCATGTCACTGCTGCTCTCGTCGTTTGAAATAATTGCGAACACAGGAGTGCCTTTGTCGATCAAAGCGATGACACCGTGTTTAAGTTCGCCCGCAGCAAAGCCCTCAAAGTGCTTATATGTTATCTCTTTAACTTTGAGCGCGCCCTCCAAGGCAATGTAGAAATTCTGGCCTCTACCCAGCACGAACGCGTGTTCTTGACCCTTCATATAATCCACAACCTGGGCTACCTTGTCATTCAGATCACTATCCAATAACTGCCGGATGCTCGCACTGGTCTGCTTTAGCTCACTTTTAGCTTCGCTGAATTTGCCGTTCAGGGTGGATGCCAGCAGAAAGCCCCAGGCGATCTGAGCAGTAAAAGCCTTGGTGGAGGCCACGCAGATCTCAGCTCCGGTTCTAGATAGGTAAGGGAAATCAGAGATTTTGGTCAGACTGGAGCCGATCATGTTGACAATACTAGCTACTTTGCCGCCAGCGGCCTTCATAAATTCGACGGCTTCAATAGTATCAGCAGTTTCTCCGCTTTGGGAAATGGCGATCAACAGGTCATGCTTCTCAAATAGATTTTTGTAACTATCTAACTCGTAGCCTTTCAGCTCCAAGGCCTTAACTCCCGCTAACTTTCGTAAATAGTAAGCGATTTGCCCTGCAGCATAGGCCGCAGTACCGCAGCCTACAGTATAGACAGTACGCGCCTGCCTGATGGCATCGATGAGCGGCGCTAGCTCCTCCAAGGTGTAGGCAGTCGCGCCGCCAATAGTGTCAGCCTGTTCGTGGATTTCCTTGAGCATAAAATCGGGAAAGCCGCCTTTATCGATGTCAATATCCTCATGAGCCACGCTATGAAATTTCGCTGGCTCAAGACTCATCTCACCTTTGCCCTCGGGGTTGACTGTAATCTTCTGGATTTCATCCCCTCTGACATAGACTCCTTCGAAATTGGCAAGCTCCATGATGCTGTTGGTGTGGTTGGCAAAAGACAGGTAATCAGAGCCGATGAAGTACTCTTTTTGAGCTTCTAACTGTCGCTGCCCTGCTACAAGTGGGGAACCGTTGCGGATAGCAATGATTTCACCGCTTACCGCTAGCACAATAATTGTATTTCTACCCTCGAGTTTGCTAAACGCCCTACCGACAGCCTGGAACAACTCACTCGGGGATGCTTTCAGCTCCTGTTCAATCAGACGCACAATTACCTCGGTGTCTGTTTGGCTCTGAAATTGGTGACCTTGGGCTGCTAGTTGTTGCTTAAGCTCCTGATAATTCTCTACAATTCCGTTTTGGGCTAGCACGAAGCTGCGGTCACTACTGCTATGTGGGTGGGCGTTCACCTGGGTGACACCGCCGTGAGTAGCCCAACGTGTATGAGCAATCCCGATCATGCGGTTTTCCGTATGACCGTCTGCAGACCCATCTGCGGCACCTGTCCTCTCCATTAGCTTTGAATCAGCCAGGTAGCTATCAATTTCAGGCAGATGCCCAATTTGTTTGTCGGTTAAGATCTTGCCTCCATTAAGAACCGATATTCCCCAGGAGTCGTAGCCCCTATACTCAAGTCTCTTAAGTCCGCGCAGTAAGTAAGGTGCTGCCTGGTTGTAGCCTGAAAATCCAAAAATTCCACACATTGGCCTATAAGTTCATAAATAAAATTGCTATTATCCCTCAAATTGGCTAACGGACCTTACGAATTTCTATCACTAATTCCCAGTTTAGCATCAGCTTGGGTTATTATGTAGTATGAGCAAGGTTTATCTAATAATGGTCAACTACAATGGAGGTCAAGTAGTGATGGACACCATCGCCAATTTAATCCAAACGCCTGCTGGTGCTAGCTATGAGTTGATTGTGGTAGATAATGGCTCAAATGATGGCTCCCGGGAGGCAATTAAAAAAGTGTATCGCGGCGTAACGGTGTTGGAGACAGGCGTAAACCTGGGATTTGGCAAAGGTAGTAACTTCGCGTTTACCTATTTAGCTGGACTTCCCAAAAAACCGGAATTCGTCTGCCTGGTTCAACCAGACATGGCTTTTACAAGAGATTGGCTGGGTGATCTAGTGAAGTACGCAGAGCTCACACCAGCAGCAGCAGCGGTCGGCCCGCTGGTAGTTTATAGCGATAAGTACTTCCCGGTCTCCATAATAGGCGCCAAAGGTTTATTTTTTCACCACAGTGACTATAGATTCTCGGCGCAGTTTTCTACTGGTGCAAGTCACAGAGACCTCTCCCTAGGTAGGCTAGGCGGGCAAATGGATTTTGTAGAGTGCTTGTACGATAAGACTAAGTTGCTACTTCCTGTCAGCGATGATCCGCAATATTTGACAGTATACGATGAGTCTATGAGAGGGTTTAAGATAACTATTGGCGACCTAAAATACAGCAGTAATAAGATAATAGCTTTCTTCCGCAAAGTCTTGTATAAGGTGACGGGATTTGCCCCATTGAAAATGTATATTCTTAAATTACCGGAAGTAAATAGAGATGAAGCGGTAGAAATTGTTAATTCTTTAGGTTCAGGGTTCCTAAAAGGTGCAAAACTACCGGATCACATCGGGTATGGGAAAATTTTAGCTTCCCTCAAAGATGAAGATTTAACTAGCAAAGAAATCCCGCTATTCTATGGCGCCTGCGCGCTGCTCAGATTCCCAGTTGTTATGGATGTAGGTGCATTTGACGAGGATTACTTCATGTATTACGAAGAAAGTGATCTGGCGCTGCGGCTGCGGGAGGCAGGCTATGAAATCCACCTGGAGCCTTCAGCGGTGGTGCTGCACAAAGAACGAGGTAATCGTTCCACTAGAAGTACCGAAATAATTATGGAAGGGCAGCAGATATTCATGCGAAAGTGGGGCGCAAAGCTCACTCAGAGCTATATCAAGCAGCACCGGTTGGGTATCTAGGCAAGCAAGAAGTCTACAAATTTCTTAGACAACTCGAAAGTCTCCAAA
>CALFHW010000014.1 GCA_937876695.1 uncultured bacterium | reverse complement strand
ATAACTGGGACAATCAGTTATAAATCAGAAACTTTCCCCTGTGGTAGCTTGGGAACTATTACCCAAGACATTATGAGTATAACTGACAGTGATGGTGTTGCAGTTGACTATAGACATCAGGAATACTCCTACCCATATCCTAGTGGTAGCCTTGTATCAGTAGGCAGTAAAATAGGAACGATCGGAAATATCGGTTGTTCAACATTTCCACATATACACTTCTCTGTGCGCAGAAATAATGTTAACCAAAACTATTCTAACTGGTTCTTTGGCAACAGTTCCAACACTTCGCAGTATGGGTTGATCGGTATGATAGACAGGAACTTCAGGTACAGTCTCTCACCAAATGCCAGTACTCCTAGTACGTTGATTTCCGATGATATTCAAAGCATGTCTAGTTGGGGCAATAGAGCGGGTTTTCTTTACCAGAACGGCACTTTCAAAATAAAGGACGGGATGGGTGGAGGCGCGGTGACAATCTCAGATAACATAAGAAAGTTTCAACTATATAAAGACAGAATTGGCCTTCTATATCAAGATGGACTGCTTAAAATAAAAGACCCCACGGTGACAACTACCATATCAACAGACATTTCTAGCTTCCAGATCGAAAATAACTGGATCGGACTGTTATACAACAATGGCGCACTTAAGGTAAAAAATGGATTGGTCGGTGAGACAATTACCCTGACTGCTTCAGCTGCTAAGTCATTTCAAATTGAGGGCGATAACATTGGCTGGGTAGATACTAGTGATAGGTTGAGTAGGTACAACCTTCTAGATAAGAAAAACACAGTGATTTCAACCAACGTCAAAAGCTTCCAGCTGGAAGGTGATCGAATTGGTTTACTTAGGTTTGATGGGACGTTGGTTATTAAAGAAGGTCTGACAGGGGTTACTTCTGAGCAATCGACTAATATCATGAAGTTTGCCCTGGAGGGCAATAGAATTGGTTTGCTATACACCTATGGGACATTCAAAGTCAGAGATGGGCTCAATGGCACGGTGGTCACCCAGTCAGAGAATATCAAGGAGTTCAAACTGCGCGGAGATGAGATCTACATGCTCTACAACAACGGTGACTACAAAGCTAGGCGGGGCATGAGTGGTCCAGTGACTCTCTTAGGGATAAATGTTTGGATCATCTAAAGTTAATCTAGAAGTTTCGCCCACAGCTCGTCTAGGCCCGGGTTAGCAAACCCGCGGATGATTTTGAAATTTTCGGCAGTGCTTAGCTCGGCGATATCCTCGGCTGAGATCTTCTTGGGGTCATCATAATTGACAGGGTGTTCTACCAAGTATACAGTGGCATCTAACTTTAACAGCTCTCTCATGACAGTTAGATCCCATTGATTATCACCAAAGTATGCCACATCCTGTGGTTTGATTGCAGCATCCCTATTCAAAATATCCAGAACTGCTTGGATCTTCTGACCACTGACATTTATTTTGATTTCTAAAGTGGCATTTTCGGAATACACTTCATTGGCATGAATATTTTCTGCGGCTATGCCTAATGTTTTGAGTTCTGACATCATTTGCAGGAATCCTGAACTCAATACATGTACATTAGAATTATGTGCTACTAATTTTTGAATAAACTCATCACTACCTTCGATCAGTTTTGGAGTAGGGATTAATTTGTTGAATTCTGCCACTGAGATAGGCAGGTTATGTTGTCTCATTTGCTTCACAAATAGCTGGATTTCGTCTCTGCATAACTGTTCATAGCTTTGTTCGGATCTGTTTTGCAGATATGAGTCAATCATAGCTTGGATTTCAGTTGTGCAACCTAATGTCTCCGCAATAACTAGGTAGGGATTGGGTGCTTGAAATAATGTGCCATCGCCATCAGTAATAATATGTTTAGCCATGTGCACATAATAACATTCACAACCAAGGGGTAAAAGGTACTTGAGAGGGTAAAAATTAGTGTTCGGTCACTAAGTTTTTTTTCTGGGATTGATCTATGATCCATTAACTCAAGGCAACGCGAATGCAGTGAAGTTCCTGCGCTAGTAGTTTGATCATTGCGGATAAGCAGGAAAGTTGTTAGTGTTACAGATACGGCCAGGCGGGCGGGGAAACCCGCCCGCCTGGCAAACCTAAATTTATTGGAAACCTATAAAATATGCCTAAATTGCTAACTAAACTAAAAAACTTAAGCCCTAAAAAAAGACTTCTCCTGTTTGTAGTAGTTTTTTTTGTAGTGCTGGGGATGATTGGCGCGATAGCGCTAGCCATATTTAACATAGGGGGTGGTAACCAAGGGACACCGCCTGTAAGCACTCCTGTAGGAAGCTTCCCAGTTGGAAACCCAAATGGAAACCCTGCGGGGGCGCCGATTGAAGGCTCTCCAACTTCTGAAGCCTCAAGCGCCGGCCAGATAAAATATCTACATACTGCTGACTCCAAGGAGATCAAAGCCTATGATCCTGAGACCAAACAAGTGGTGGGCAGGCATATTCTACCTGTAGCCTGCAAAGATCGTGCGGTCATAGACGTAAGTTTTAGCAATGGCAAATTTGACTTCAGCTGCGAAAATTATAAAACCGACACCCTAGTGTTCAAGCAAGGTAATCAAATTGCAACCGAGAAATATGCAGACCAGCTCGCTATTGCCGGCATGGACGGAATGTTCTTAAGGTTAAAAGATTATGGATCCCCCGAGTTGCTCAATCAAAAAACCAGAGAATCGAAAAGTTTGGCTAAATTTGCACCATTTAATAACGCCACCGCTGAAGAGAATCTATTCATAAACTACTATTCGTTTAAGACGGGTGAGAAAAGCTATGCAGTAGTCCTTCAGTTCGTGGCTCCGGGTCTTGTGGAGAAGCTCTGGCGGATAGAAGTATCAAATCCCAATTACCCTGCCACCGAAATTAAATTACCAGCTTCCTTGCAAATCGGCGATACGATACTGGCAATTGATGGCGACAAAGTCGCCAAGTCTAAGAGCACGGAAAAAGGCTTTTATGCTACCCAGGGCAATAAAATGCAATTGATCAACTATCTGACAGGCAAGGTTGAGGCTGAGTATGAATTAGGTAGGCAGCTCCTAGCTGGCGTACCAGAATCCGATTCGCCTCTGCTAGCGGCTGTACCCGGTGGCCGCTATGTAGTCCTACAGGGCAGCGAGTTTGGCTGCTCTGAAGAATGCAATAAAAACGGGCTATTCATGTTTGATACCCAAGAAAAGAAGATGGTTTTCGAACACCTGCTTCCCAATTTCCCAGGAGCTCGACTGCTCGAAGTCGGCGGTGAATACTTTGTGTATGAATTGTATTATCCTTTTATACCGCAGCCAGGTGAAGATAAAGCTAAGCTCCCCTCTGGAGAGGTCTATGTAGTTGATATGAAAAATCTATCAAAAACCCAACTACTCACTCTGGCCCTGGGGGAAAGATTGGTGACGGTAGAAAAAGTTAAGTAGTAAAGTATTTAATTAATTGGATAAACATCATTGACTTCAGGGTAATCTGGTGTTTAGATGATGATATAAAATATAGCGTAATAAAAAATGGATGACTCAAAAAAGAATATCGAAACTAGTGACCCACAGCTAATGCCGACTAATGTTGAGGCCGTTGAGGTGGCCGCTGTTACCGACAGTTCTAACAACGGTAGTAGACTTATGCATATTATTCGCAGTAACAAGGCGATAGTGGGGCTGGTATCTGGAGTGGCAGTCTTTGCCTTGATCACTATTGGATTAGTGGTCTTCGGGCTTTTAGGAAGACCGCAACCTGCAGGAGAAATACCGCAAGAGATTCGAAATAAAGCCCAGGCGAAATTAGAGGAGACGTTTGGGATTGATTACGATGAATATCAAGATGCAGTTACAACTGACCCGACTGGGCAGGGCAGTGCGGTCATCAAAGATCCTAACCTAGCGCTGAAGTTAGCTAGGGAGTTTGAATTAAAGCAGCAAATCACAACTGTACTCGATTCCGAGATCGTGTTCGACGCTCAAGACAAATCAGTCTTCCCCGAAGGCTTCCAGCTAGGTCAGAATTACTTGGAAATTAACCCAGCACATCCACAGCTAACAGAGGTGACCAGAGTGGCAGTCACCTCCTCTGCTAATGAACTCAGGGTAAAGGCCAGCGCAGAGGTCAACGGGGGCCTGCATAAACTACTGTCAGTTAGCCCTTCTCAAGAAGCTAAGTTCGCCGGTGGTAGCTATGCTGTAGTTGCCAATTATTCGGTAGAAAATGCACTGAACTGCATGATTACTATGCTCAATTCTTATCACAGCCCACATCGGATCACTGCGCTTATCGCGGATAATAGCGACTCCATCAAGTTTGTCAGAGAGTACTATATTGGAGGTAAAAGAATGCTGGAGTTTACTAGTGTTGTAGGCAACTATTTCTATCAATATAATCCAGACAGCTATCCAACTATCCTGCCCGAGACATATGAGGCTAGACATTTGTATCAACTTGATGCTGAGACAATGGATCTAGTTGCAATTGTATACAACTATGGCGGGAAGCAAGTGGCCAAGGAGACCTTTACCGAAAAACAGATAGTAACTGACATAGCCCAACTGCCGGAGCTTTTCAGCTTACCTGAGTTGGAGAACATCGACAAGAAAATAATAGCTATCGACAACACTCCAATGGGTAGTTTGATCAAATTCGCTGATCTAGATAGGGAGTTTGGAGTATTGCATCTATTAGGCAGTAAACTAGAGTATGCTTCAAATGGACTTGGCGAATCATACAGTAATGCTGTAAACAATGTCGATTTTGATCCTAGTATCGCAGAGAATGAAAGTGACAATTACGTGGCGAGTTACTCTACTAAAAGTGGCAATTACTGGACGCAGATGAGCATTCACGACGGCGAGCCAGCATTTCTAAGATCTGGTGATTACATTAAAGGACCCAGCGCGCCAGTAAGGATGGACGGTGGGTTCATCGACGTCACTTCATATTACAGTAGTTATGGAATAGAAGCCCCCGTGAGTTATCCTGCAAGCTACTCTGCAAGTTATCCAAATTATAATCCTGCAAGTTATCCGCCCAGCTACCCATTTGGGGGCTATAACTTTAGAACCCTGCTGTATAGTTTGACTTTTAATGGGTACCAATATGTCATCTGGACTGGTATGCCAGTACCTGACCTGGTTCGCGCTTCCACAGAGCATATCTCTCAGGTCGATGCTAAGAACATAGAACGAGCCCAGCTAACTCCTGAGACAACTTCGATAGGCGCTGACTTCAGTAGAATTGCCAGTGGAAGTAGGTTACTTACAGGGGATCTCAAAACCAAGTATGACTTGTATTTGGATAGAGTTAGTATAAGTCAGCCAAAGCCTGGTTGCGAGAAGTATTTTATGGGACTGGACTGCTTGATGGCTAAGTACGCTGGTGTCGAATATCTGCTCACAAATAATCAGTCTACTTCACCAGCGTCTATGCCCAATGGCTATGGTGGGTATTATAGGAAATATCAGTATATTAACTACTTCGTCTTGTCTGCCAAGAAATCCGAGGTAGAAGCTTTCTTGAACAATAACTATTATACCGGCTATACGGTTCGAGAGGTTCAGGGTAAGGTGGTAGTGATATATAGTAGCTTGCCAGATCAAGATAAGGCTAAAATTCTCTCAGAGATGGAGATCGATAAGGACTTAGCTTTGTTATCCGGACAATTGCAGAAGAGCGAGTCCAAGTACGGAGATTGCTACTATTGTGGGAGCTGATAAGAATGTTTGGAGAGATGAATTGGAGAAACGGCTTGAGTGAGGGTCCAAGTGACTGGTTAAATAGCTACAGTTGGCGTTCTAGGTTAGGTAATACAATTCATTATGAATCCATGATTCATCTAAATGAGCGAACTGGTGCAAAGCTCTTTGCCCAGTCAATCTCCACCGAACTAGATGCGGAGTGGTTGGCATTACCCAAGGGCGAGAGCGACCTATTTGAAGCCATTCCAACTGCAAGCGCAATCACACTTGAATACAGCTGGATGGTAAATGCTAGAAAGAAAAAAACTGAAAAGGGTTTTAGGGTAGGAGTAAATGAATTTAGGGTTAGTGGTCTGCAGTTGGTAGCTATGCATGGAGCTAGAATACCCGAGCTTGGCAGAATTAGCGAAATCCCTTTGTTTACTCGCATGACATACTTTACCAATGGGCTCTTTGAGCAAGCGCTTGGTAATGAAGTATATAACATACTGAGAGCAGCATGCGGCTTGCCGTTATTGACCAAAGAAAATGATTATATGATGGTGGGCAGAGGGAGTCTGCATGATTCTGGATTGATTTCTTACCCTTGTAAAATAAATGCAGTGAGCGCCAATCACAAGGTCCGACTGAAAGAAACTCACAAGCTACTCATTGATGTTGTCAATCCGACTCTACCTCCTGAGCCTGAGTGAGTTGAATACCACTGATACGCTGGAGAGACCCATAGCCACACCCGCGACTGCGGGGCTTAGCAAGATTCCAAAGAACGGGTAGAGAATTCCAGCGGCCACTGGGATGCTGGCCACATTGTAGAAAAATGCCCAGAACAGGTTCTGCTTGATGGTGTTCATGGTCCGGCGCGATAGATTGATGGCTTTAAGCAGCTTACTCAGGTCGCCTTTGAGCAAGATGATTCCCGCAGAATCAATGGCAATGTCAGTGCCAGTTCCCATTGCAACTCCTACATTTGCTTGGGCTAGGGCAGGGGCATCATTGACCCCGTCGCCAAGCATAGCTACTATTCCTTGCTTTTGCAATTCTTTAATGACGTTTACTTTATCATTGGGCAGGACTTCAGCTCTAAAATATGTAATTCCAATTTGCGCGGCAATGGCCGTCGCGGTTTGCTGATTATCACCAGTGAGCATAACTAGTTTAAGTCCTAACTTTTTGAGCGCGGCTATAGTGGGCTTTGTCTCCTCTTTGAGAGTATCCGCGATCCCAATAATGGCTTCAATCTTGCCGTCAGCGGCGGCGAATACAGGCGTCTTACCTTGCTTTGCTAGTAGAGAGGACTGGCTCAGGAAGGTTTCAGCTTCCAGCCCGGAGACCTTGTAGTCAGTCATGAGACGCAAGTTGCCGATGAGGTAATCACGACCACCCGCCTGAGCTTTAACGCCTTGGCCTTGGATAGAGTCGAATCCGGTTACTGTAGGTAATTGTGAATCTTTTACCTTGGCTACAATTGCCTCTGCTAGGGGGTGCTCGGACTTCGCTTCGATCGCCGCTACGGCTAATAACAACTCTGCCTCTGGCATTTTGCCGAGCATGACTACGTCGGTAACTTCTGGTTTACCTTTGGTCAGGGTGCCTGTCTTGTCAAAGACCAGAATCTGCGCCTTGTGCAGCGTCTCGAGATGTTCGGCGTCTTTGACTAATATCCCTTGAGCTGCAGCGACGCCTGTACTGACAATGATGGCGGTTGGCGTAGCTAGCCCAAGGGCGCATGGGCAAGCAATTACCAGGACGCCTACGAAACATAAAATGCCAAGCGAGAGAGCGGTGCTAAAACCCAAGGCCGCGGTGCCCAACGTTAGCCAGATTAGAAGAGTAAGAGCAGCGATGATCAAGACAACTGGCACGAATACGCCAGATACTTGGTCAGCCAGCTTTTGAATTGGCGCTCTGCTGCCTTGGGCCTCTTCGACTAGCGCGATGATCTGGGCTAGCAGAGTTTGGGAACCGACTTTGGTGGCTTCAAATTCGAAACTGCCAGATTTATTTATGGTTCCGCCAATTACTGCAGATCCAGCGACTTTCTCAGTGGGTATACTTTCGCCTGTCACCATTGATTCATCGACGTAGGAGCTACCCTCAAGTACATTGCCATCCACCGGAATTTTTTGCCCAGGTTTAACTAATATTCTATCGCCGGCAATTACTTCAGATAGATCAATTTCTACAAATTCATCACCTCTCTTCACTAAGGCGGTTTTGGCTTGTAACCCAACTAATTTTTCCAGAGCAGCTCCAGTTTTGAGCTTCGAGCTTGTCTCTAGATATTTGCCTAGCAATACGAACCCAATAACTACAATCGTCACGTCAAAATAGGTATGATCGGTATTTAACGCCATAGCAATCCCCGGAAATAAAGTAACTAGAGTAGAGTAGGTATAGGCAGTCAATGTTCCAATCCCAACTAGTGTATCCATATTGGCGGCTCGATAGCGGACAAATCTAATAGCGCCTTGGATGAATATACTTCCTGCCCAGAACATCACAGGGGTAGAGACAATTAGCAGGATGGTATTTAATGTCTCCATGTTGATGGGAAGCATTGGAACTGTGCCTGCTTGGGCGAGAATATCCCAGCCCATCAGCACGAACATGGTGATAGCTAGCGGCACCACAATCAGCGACTTAAGCCTAAACTCCGCTAATTCTGCAAGTTTATAATCTTTGGTTTGGCCCAACCCCAAATGTTCGCTGTGATCCACGCCGTCATGCGTTCCATCTCCCATGCCACTATCCATATGTTGGCTGTCGTTATTCTCCATCTGATGACTACCATGCTTATCACCATCAGCCCCAGTACTGTGTTGATGTCCTCCGTGCCCAGCGTGATTCCCTTTCGCTGCGTGCGCCATTTGCTTACCCTGGCTCTCAAGGCTATAACCCAGATGCTCAATCTCTTTACTCATTTGCTCTACACTAACTGCAGCCTCGTCATATACGATCTTTGCTTTGTCATTGCCATAATTAACTTCACAGCTCTCTACGCCAGGAAGGGTCTTTAGTTTTCTCTCGATATTCACCGCACAACTGGCGCAGTGCATGCCTTTAACTGGAACTGTAATTTGGCTAGACATAGTTTTTTAATTACTTTAAATTATATATTTTCATGAGCTCCGCAATAGTCCCGGCCTTATCCTCGTGGAGCTTATGCTCCAAACAGTGCGCTAGGTGCCCTTGCAGCAGTTCACTGCGGGTGGACCTGAGAAGGCCTGTGGCCGAATCGAGTTGCTGGATAATATCTGGGCAGTATTTGTCTTGCTCGATCATCTCCAAGACTTTGCTCAAAGTGCCAATCGCCTTCTTAGCTGCCAGCAGGGACTTTTGCTTGTTGGTAGTAATTTGCTTCATCAGATTAGTTTGAATAATTAAATTAAATTGATTAACTTTGGATAACACGAATTTTAAATGTATACATGCCCATAGTGCAGGAACCTCTGAATACTCCGGTTTTCTCTGGTGTAAAGGTCACTGTTTCCACGCGTCCTTTTTGTACTAGTATTGCGCCTGGCCAGAAATCCCTGGCCACCACTGCATTGGCGCAACCAAATGTCTGCCCAAAAATTGTTAGCTCAGCTGGTATGCCCTGCCTCAGAACTATTTCTTTTTCTAGATAACCCATGTCTACGGCTGTAAGTTTAGCTCTTTGGATTCCGTCGGAGATAAGGCTGGCGGCTGCGGGGAGTTGAGAATAAGCTCCTTCTTGCCCTCCTGCCGGCAGTATCCCAACCACATTAAGTTGGTTACCTAGTGTATAAAGTGCAAATACGATTACTACAATGCCTGCTGTTTTTAGGAATAGATCGCGCAAGTTGCCATCTAAACTGAAATGGCGTGCAGTTAGTCCGATGACAAGTAAAACCGGAATGGTCC
The DNA here is from genome assembly GCA_937876695.1 of uncultured bacterium. Lineage (GTDB taxonomy): Bacteria > Patescibacteriota > Dojkabacteria > CALFHW01 > CALFHW01 > CALFHW01. Next base: position 7,809 of record CALFHW010000014.1, on the reverse strand, counting down.
CCAAAGCAAAGCTACCGAGTATCATTGCTCCACCCATAAAACTGCCCGAACTCAGCGCCTGTACTTGAGCGATTAACGTGAAACTGCAAGGGATCAGAAAAGTGCCTATACCTATAAATAGTGGGCCGAAGCGCGCGCTGCTACTGCCTGCGGACATCACTTTTTGTCCCAATTTCCCGGGCAACTTCAGCTGAAATTTATTGAGTGCGGGGATTAGTCCAGTCATCTGAACCCCTAGTAGTAGCATTACTAAGGAGGTAATGATAACCAAGATGGCAGTGAACTCAATTGATAGCGATACTACTCCGCCCGCCAGACCCAATACTCCGCCCAGAAATGTGAAGCCCAAAAGTCTACCTAGATTGAATTGGATTAAGGGGAAAGGTTTTCTTGACCCTGGTTGGTTCCAATCTTTACTCATCGAGAGAACTAACCCTCCTACTAAGGCGGCGCAGCTACTCAGCGAAGCCGCAACCCCAAATAAAAAGTAGGTGACAACTCCTTGTAGTTCAATTTGGGCAGCCATGAGGTTGCTTAAGTGCTGGAGCGCAGCAAAGGCAGCTAGGACTAGGGCAGCCAAGGCTACAGCTGGCAGAAAAGTCCCAATTTTTGCTGCCTCGGTATTCTGCTCAGATTTTTTTGCGTTTCCCTCGGTTTCATCTACTGAGTAACCAAAAGGTTTGAGCGCGTCGTTAAGAACTGTTGTAGTAGGTTTTACGCCAGTATAAGTAATTGATACTGAACCGTTTGCTGTACTTGCTACGGCAGAGCTTACTCCAGGCAGTTTACCTAGCTCCTGGCCGACTAGTAGCTCGCAGCTGGCACAGTGCATCCCGGCGATTTTATATTTGGCTTCTTTCGGTTTCTTCTTAGTCACTCGATACCTCCTACCTAGGTTATATGTTCAAGAATAGCAGTTTAAATTTGAAATGTAAACTATGTTGGAGTAATCTGTGGGAGCAAGTTATTTATATCGGCATTAAGCCCAAACGGTGGCAATACATATGTTGGCAAAGTACGTAATAATTTTAAGTGTTAGGAGCCTTTGGGCCATAATGGCGACGTATTTCTATCTAGGGATCGGTAGGTATCCAAGTAGTATTTATTTCAATATAGCATTGATGCTACCTATGTTTTGGGATTACCGGGATTTAGTGGGAGTTAGGTTTAAAGACTCTACTAAAAATAGTGTGCGTGTCTGCGTCTTAATGCTCATGGAGGATATCCAACTAGATGAGCAGAAAGCTAGCCCTAAACAACTCGAGCAGATCTTTGCAGCTCATTCAAAATCCTTACCCGCTGATCAAATGTCTCTAATTAAACAACTCCACGATGCTCAGATCAATGAGGACTTTGAGGGCAAAGGTTTGTGGCTGCCTTCGCTAGCGTTCTCATTTAACCCAGCTATGAATTCGCAGGAGGTAACTGCACTTGCTGAGCTAGGGTTTTGGATTAAATGCGTCGATGACCTAGTCGATTACGAAAACGACGTTTTAAATCAAACCCCCAATTTCTACCACAATCTCGACTCTGATATCTCAGCAGCGGAGCTAAATGAACTGCAACGACGCGCTGTATTTGAGAGTATTAGTAAGTTGAAATACGAACCAGAAAAAATCTCGAGATTTCTATATAGAATTTCTATTGCGACCCTGGCCTTTAAGTTGCACAACGAGCAGCTCAAATTTACCTCAGCTTGGTGGCAAAGGCTGTGCAATTTCTACCAACCTCTATTATTTATTAACTTGTGTATTGCCTGCGTCAAACAATATAAGCAGTTGCGCAGGGTCAAACCGGCTAAGTTAGCTTAGCTACCGGTCGAACCAAACCCGCCATCTCGAGTAGTTTGCGTCAGTTGTTCGACCTCATTCAATTCGATGACTTCATACTTCATAAAAATCATCTGCGCAAAACGTTCGCCTTTTTCGATAGTGACGCTCTCTTTGCCTAGATTTCGGTACACAACCTTGTACTCATCCACAAAATCCTCATCACCAATGCCAATTGAATGCGGCATATCCAGACCCTTCTTCAGGCAAAGTGAGCTTCTAGGCACGATCATAAGAAAATACCCCGCAGACATCTCTAAACCAATACCTGTCCTCATAAATACTGTCTGCCCTGGCTCAATTGTAACTTCTTCAAGACTGTAGATATCGTAGCCTGCAGCACCATTAGTCATTCTTTTAGGTGGTATCGCCTCTGGGTGAAATTTCTTAAATTTAACTTTTTGCATAGTAAATAGTAAACTGAATTAGGATTAATTTATTTAATTATTCTACAACATGTCAAAGAAAGACAAAGGAAATCAGAAAGTAAGTGCCAGTGATACCGCAGCTAAAAAACCTAAGAGCAGTAAGCAGGCGAAACTAGCCCGCAAAGCCAAGAAAGAGGCTAAAGCCGGCAAAGTAAGTTTGGTGTAGGCAAAATCAGGTCTCAGGGTCTATAATAATTGATGGCAGCGAAACTTCCTCGGTTAAAGTGGATTGATGTAGTCAAGGGGATAGCTATCTGCCTGGTGGTATCGACGCATGCGTTGAGCAATAATTTGAATCCCTATTTCAACTATATTCACATAGCGGGGTTTGTGTTTGCATCGGGATTAGTCCATAAACACAAATCTTTTAGGCAGATATTTTCTAGCATATTGCTGCCCTATCTGGTCTTTTCCGGCATGCTATTTGTGGCGACGGCGATATTCGATCCCAGCATTTTAAGCCCACAGGTTATGGGCCGCATAGTTAAAGGGATAGTTTATGGCCGCTATTATCTGAGCGAATCATCTGAGACTCTGCTGATAATATTTAACAGTCCCTTATGGTACCTGCCTATGTTGTTTATACTAAAGCTAGTTGCCGGCCAAGTACTCAAACTTAAAAGCAAGAAGTATCAGTTGCTGGCGACCGTGGGATTATCAGCGATAGGTTGGGTGATAACGTGGTTTATGACGGGATACCTAATCAACTGGGGGATTGAACTGGCCTTGATTTTGCTGCCATTATACGTCGCAGGAAACTATTCCAGAAAACTTAAAGTCAGCTCCGTCGTGCTTATTATAAGCGTATTTATTTCAGCTCTGGTATTTATTATAAGTACTAATCTCAATGGGCCAATTAATATTTCTCTAAATCGATTTGGCCAAAATGTGCTGCTCTTCTACCTAGCCAGTTTCGCGGGTGTCTTTTTACTCAGGCAGTTAGCCATTTTCATAGACAAGTATCTACCACCCGCATCGATTGTACTTTCGATAATCGGCAAATACTCAATTTATATTCTGGCATTTCATATGTTCTTTATAGCCTTGCTAGCTAGGTTCCTATAGCCTATCTGACCCCATCTTGTAGTTGTGCGCTAAATATGCACCCTATAGTATGGTACAATCTATCATGACTATAGAGATGATAAGGGCCAAAGAGGAAGAGACCGGAATACAACTGGAACAAAATCCCTTAGAACCCTGCACATATATAATTGGGTGGCCGTTGCTTAACGATATATTTGGACCTGGCGGAGCCACTGAGAACTCAGTTATCTCTAGCGATCAATTCATTGATCGCGTATTAACACAATTCAATGAAAATTCCGATGCCCGACAAGTTATGTCAGAGATTCTAGTTGACCTGAAAGATTTATTCCAAAAGGGTGGAGTTTTCGTTGGCCAGAATCTATACATTTTTGACAAAGAGTACGATCTGAGTGCGGTAAGAAGAGACCTAGGCGATGATAGCTCTGAGATAGCTTATGCTGACGTATATGGAATTGATTACGTCTCATATGTAAATTTCACGGAGGGCGAAGGTAAACCTATTATTGGAGTCAACAACCGCGATAAGGTAAGAGTTGTTGGACCTATATCGACTTATATCGGCAATGTTCAGTTCAACAGCATAGAACCACGAGAGCACCCTGTACTATTTGGGGAAAGAAGACACTATCCACTCAAAATTAAAGGCTCTACTACCTATGATAAAATAACAACTGCTGTTTTTAATTCAATAGCTGACTACGTTGCCTACCGTCTAGTTAAAGGAGGTATAACTGTCAAAGCCGCTAAGGTATTCGACTTTGATCCTATGAGGCTTGATGCTTTACATTGGCGTTCACTATTGAGGGTTGAGGAAATCTTACCTGCGGCCCTGTTTTACTTTGTATACCTGGAACAAATTGCTGCCGAGCAAGAGCCCTGATTTAAGAGTTCCTAAATTCCTAGACAACTCTTAGAGATTAGTACTACAATTCCTCATGAACAAGAAACGTATTCTATTTGGATCAATTGGCTTGTTAGTGCTTTGCGTCTTACTTGCAGTGGTGTGTTCAGTAGTCTGGGTGATAATTGAGCAGTCAAGATCAGTTGCATCTAATTCCAGCCAGTCACCTGTAGTGTCCGCGCCAGTATCAGCGCCTTCAGATAATTCGGATTCCTCCACACAACAAAGCAAAGTCTATAAAGGCCAGTTTGAAGTCAAAGATCCAGGGGTATTAAAGAATATAGAGCTAGTTGTCCCTGCGGGTTCTGAGACGATCGAGGGTGATAGTCTCTATGGCCTGCAGTCGCTTTGGGTGAAAGGAGATAATTTTGATTTCATATTTAGCCTCCACTACGAGGGATTTGGATTATACCTTCCCCGAGACGAGTTTACCGAGATTGAGTATCCAAATCCATATGGGAATAAATATGCCTATATGTATTCACGCGAAAAGTACGTGGGAGTATTTGAGAAAGTATTCCAAGGATATAAGTCGAGATTTCTGAAGGTAGTAGATTATGTGAGTACTGAGGGCAGTGCGATATGCAACGAAGAAATCAAGGAGTCGTTTAAGTCAGGCTTTGCAGATAGAGCCTGTAACCTAGGGGAGCCTGTTGTGATGGTTATGGACGTTGCCAGTTACGGAGATGCTGATGTGGAAGGGACCTTCTCTCTCACCAATAGTAGATGCTTTTTCGATGATCCTGCAGGGTTAGATTCATGCCACAAAATATTCAAAAGCATTAAGATCAGTGATGCTGACTAAAACGCACGTCACACTAGAGGAGATAAAGAAGACGCTGAGCGCGAGCCCTAAGCTGATCGCTAGGCTAAATGAGTTTGCCAAAGTGGTGGTTGTTTCTAGAGGCGGGTTTGGCGCGATTTCAGTATTGAGCCAATTTCTAAAAACCCGCTGGTATGACACTGCCTGCATTAGTTCCTACTCAGAAGAGAAGTCCCAAGGCGAATTCAACGTGCACAAGTTAGATCCAACTGACGAAGAGGTCTTGATAGTTGAGGATATGGTGGATACCGGCAACACCGTGAAGTTCCTAAAGGAGAAGTTCCCCAATGCCAAAGTCTTCTCTCTGCACTATAAGCCTGCAAAATCAGTGGTGAAACCTGACTTTTACTTGTGGGAGACAGATGACTGGATAGTTTATCCCTGGGAGCTTGACTGAGCGACGGATGGATCGGTGAAGCCGGACTGGCTGCTGGTGGCGGATTCGTGTTGAGCATTGATAATCCGGTCCAAAAATACCAACGCCTGACTGTATCCTTCCCGGTAGTACTGTGATAAAAATCTCTTGCTGATCAGCCTTGGGTTTGCTAGCTGTAAGCGAAGAGAGTAGGTGGGTGGATTGATAATCAAATCTCTCTCGAAAGTAGCTTGTTGGCTGACTTTTAGCGGGAACAAAATATCTCTTTTGCCCATAAAATCGGTATATACCAAAATTGTGACTTCCGCGCCAAAACTGCGCAACATTTCCGCTCCCGTGCGCGGAATTAAATCCCCGTCCGTATAGGCAACTCCTTGGTGTTTGTAACTACCCAAGACCGCCGAGGAGGCTATAATTGCTCCTGCCAGAGGCCCGCTAGTGAGGTATTTTGACTGCGAACTCTCTAGCTCAATCACCCTAATAGCGAGCTTTTTGGGAGAGGCTTCGATCGCCCAATCCGGATTAATCAAGTTAGTTGTATGTTTGAGCCAATAATCGTAGTTCAAACGTCTTTTAGTGACTAATTTGTATGGATTAACTAAGCCAACTGGACGAAAGCTTCTAAACTGTTTGAGCATCGAGCTGTTTGAAACTCCAAATGCATGACAACTAGCCACAAGTGCGCCAGCGCTGGCGCCTACCAGTGAGTCGATAGCGATTCCTCTATCTGCGAAAGCTTGCAATACACCGATATAGGCTACGGCTTTCATTCCACCACCTAAAAGGGACACCCCGACCCGCTGGTTTTTTAACTCTTGCATATCAATTATCTTACAATAAAGTCTTGGGGATTAGCAGTATTATTGCTATAATAGCTTAAATACATAGAGAGGGATCCACATTAGGTTGCTGTGCCTAATCTGAACCCTCTTTTTTTGTACTTTTACCTTTGCCGCTTTGATTTTTGCTACCGCGTTTCAACTCCAGTTTGTTTTGCAGGCGGTCTAGAAAAGAAATCCTAGATTTGGCAGATTTTTTGAGTAGGCTCGAACAGGTCTTTCGATAAGGACTGATGACCGCCACCAGTTTATTTACTTTCTGCAAGTGGTCCACCAGCGGATAGAAATCGCCGTCGCTGGTGATGATCACTGCGCCTGCGTATTCGTCGATTTGAGTTAGAGATTTTACCGTTAAGTCCACGTCTACGTTGCCTTTGACAATGCCGCTCTCGCCGAGCACAGTCTGCCTGAACTCTAAAATATAGCCTGAAGTTTCAAAGAATTCGTAGAGTTCTTTATTTTCCTCAAGGTAGCCGATAAATACATAGGCCTTGCCAACTTGGTACTTCTCGCTGAGATATCTGCGAAATTTGACTAAGTCTAGTTTCCAGCCTAGTCTTTGTACACCTAGATTTAGATTCTGGGCATCGATAAACGCATAATTACTTAGGGAGGGCTTTGGTGAACGGGGGAATTGGGACATTACTGAGTCAATTATACCACATTTAGATTGCAGGTTAGGTATAATCTGGGAAATAGAACTATGCAAACTGCTGAATCAAAACTAACTGCTATTGCTGCGAGATATGGCGTCTCCTTTGCGCCTAGCCAGTGCAGATTCTTTGAACTTGAGCCAGAGCAGGTCTTGGCTAGGCTGCTGGCGGCAGGGTTTAGATTATTTCGAATCAGTTGCAACTGGAACGAGATCGAGAAAGACCCAGGCAAGTACGATTTCTCCGAAATCGAATGGCAGCTGAATATGATCGCCGCCAGCGGCGGCAAGGCGATAGTGACAGTGGGAATGAAGGCGCAGCGCCATCCAGAATATTATATTCCGCAGTTTTATGAGGATGCTTTCGGCAATTTAGACGCTCAGCTAGAATCATTTCTAACGGCAACTATCAACAGACTTGCTGCCCAGGAAGCTATCATTGCCTGGCAAGTGGAGAACGAACCGCTTGATCCTTCTGGGCCCAAGAAACTGGCAATCAGCCCGCAGCTGCTAGCACGGGAGGTTTCGCTGATAAGGGGGCTGGATTCATCTGGGAGGCTGATTCAAGTTAACTTATGGGGAAACTCTCTGCATTCCAGGGATAATTGGCGAGTGCTGCTAGAAATGCCAGGGATCGATCAGCTAGGACTAGATATCTACCCAAGAGTGTGGAGGAATAATAAGTTAGCTAGGTTTTTTCTAGGAAATTACTCAGGGCCGGAGTCTAACCCTAATCAGTTTGAGCAGTTGATCTTTGAAGCCGAGAAATTTGGTAAACAAGTCTATCTGGCTGAATTGCAGGCTGAGCCTTGGGAGCAGGGCGATTACAGAGGGTACGAGCGAACTCCGAGCATGGATTTTGAGCAAATTTTAGAAAATGTGCGAGTTTATGCCAAATCTGCTCATAGTTA
>CALFHW010000013.1 GCA_937876695.1 uncultured bacterium | reverse complement strand
CTGACTTGCCGGTATCTTCCTCTAAGTGAATTCTAGTTATGCCGATAGTTTGAACTCCGCCCTCTAAGTAGAGATCCATTTTGCCTGGCAAACAAATAGGCTGGTCGTATTGGGAGATCTGATAACCCTTAGGTAGGTCAGGATAGAAGTAGTTTTTACGGTCGAACTTGGTGGTGCGGCTGATTTCGCATGATAGAGCCATGCCCAGAGCGATACAATGTTCAATTGCCTTTTTATTTGGGACTGGCAAAGCCCCTGGAAGACCCAGTGAAACCGGATCTACATTGACGTTTGGCGCTTTGCCGAAATAGTCAGCGCTGACTGCTGAGAACATCTTGGTCTTGGTTTTGGCCTGAATATGAACTTCCAGTCCAATTACAGCCTCATATTTGTTTTTAGCGGCGTCAATGTTCATCTGCTGAGCTCCTGTTCAAAAATTAACCCGGCATTTAGAACCTGCTGCTCTTGAAGTTGAGGACCAATTATCTGGAAACCAATAGGCAATCCTTCTGAGTTTTCGCCCGCTGGCACCGACATGCAAGGCAGACCCGCTAGAGCGCTTGGCTCTGTCAATATGTCTGCTAGCTCGCCAAATAATGGGTTGTTTGCCGTCACTCCGAGCTTTGGTGCCACAGTAGGCATGGTTGGTCCCATGATCAGGTCCACGTTTTCAAATGCCTTTTTGAAGTCGGCGATAATCAGTGCCCTGACTTGCTGGGCTTTCTTGTAGTAGGCATCGTAGTATCCAGCTGACAGGGCATAGGCGCCAGTCATACTGCGCTGTTTAGCCTCGATACCGAATCCTTCGCCGCGGTTGTAGGAGATTTGTTCTAGCACTTCTGCCGACTTTCGCATACTTTCAAATCCATAACGAATTCCATCAATCCTAGCTAGGTTTGAGGATACTTCGCTCCGGCAGACAATAGTGTAGACGGCCATCGAGTACTTAGGGTCTAGCAAGTCTATTTCAACGATTTTAGCTCCTAGCTTCTCATAGCCGCGGATTACCTCCTGCACGCGATTTCTCACCTCTGCATCGATCCTATCATCGGTAAAAACTTTAGGCAGGCCAATTGTCAGGCTTCTCTCGCTGGAGCTTAGCTGTTGGGCGTACCTTGTAGGAGGCTGGGGGATAGAGGTAGCGTCATGCTTGTCTTGGCCGCTGATTACATCAGTGACAATTGCGCAATCCATCACATTGTTGGCCAGAACTCCAGGTCTATCCAGCGAGGATCCCATTGCCACTACACCGTATCTGCTGATGCGGCCAAATGTAGGTGCAAAACCGTAGAGGCCGCACCAAGCTGCTGGACCTCTAACCGAACCGGCCGTTTCGCTGCCAATTGCGTAGCTACAAACACCACTAGCCACAGCCACAGCGCTACCGCCTGAAGATCCACCAGGTACGCGATCAGTATCGTAAGGATTTTTGCTGGGGCCGAAGTCTGAAGTCTCAGTAGATGACCCATGTGCAAAAGCATCCATGTTGGTTTTACCTATGAAAATGGCACTCTGATCAAGCATCCTCTGAGTGACAGTGGCGTTATAAGGCGAGGTGTAGTTTTCTAGTATTTTCGAACTGGCGGTGGTTTTGCTGCCGACTAGATTGTAGTTGTCTTTCAAAGCCACTGGGATCCCTGATATTGAAGGAACGGCTGCTGTATTTGCAGTGTTTGGCGAACTACCAGCCACCTGCTTAGAACGCAGTCTATCCATCTCTGCGGCCTGTTCTAGCGCTTCAGCTTCCAAAATGCTTACAAAAGCATTCAGCTCTGGCTCTAATTCTTTGGCTCTGGCTATTGATTTGGCTACCAACTCAGTGCTAGTTATTTCACCTGCAGCAAGTTTAGCGGTCAGCGAACCAATGGTCTCTCTATCTTCAATTTTAATACTGTAATTGCTCATAAATTTTCTAGGCGCTATCTGAAATTACGCTGCTGACCACGAAATACCCATCTTTAAAATTCTGTTTATTTGGATACTCTTTCATATTAAGACCAGGTTCGATTTCATCATCCTCTCGCCAGATATTGGTAAGTCCATGGGTTTGAGTTGCGGGCTCAACCGCCTGGGTATCTAGCTCTTTCAGCACTTCTACAGCTTCTATGACAGCGTTTAATCTAGAAGTATAGTCAGCTATCTCGCCCGCAGCTATATCTAGCTTGATTAAACCAGCGACTTTTTTGGTGGTGTTGTCATCAATAATACTGCCTTTGGACATAGAGATATTTTAACACGCAAAGCTTACTGCGCGGTTATAATCTTAATTTTGTAGTCTAACTCATACACTAGAGCGCCCAATACAGGCTCTAGACCTTCAGCTGCTTCTTTCAAGAGTTGCTCATCCTCAGTTATCAGTTTTCTCGAAGTAGAAATCAGCTCAGCTTGAGCCAGCTTATAATCGGTGTTGCGGTCGTTGTCAAACAGCCTAGTCAGGATCGTTCCCTCGGTGTCCACCACTAATTTCTCAGTTAAGGAAATGTCTAAGATCTCGGCCTTGGGAAGTCTAATAGTGATGAGCTTTTGGCTTTCAGAGACTTCAATATCATCCCTGCTTAACTTCTCTAGATCCACACCTACATCAGCGCGCACTCTGGCCGAAGCATTGATGGATTTACCCCATAGGAATTCATCCCAGTCACTGGCTCTGGCAACATCGATCTTGACTTCTTCCTCGAGGTATACAGTTCGGGTGACTGCAAAAAATCCTTTGCTAATTCTCTCTAAAACTACGTCTCTAGTGACGTTCTCACGCATGCCGGCATTTTGGTTATTTATAGAGATAACAATAATGATAGTAATCAGTACTGAAACTACTACTACTGCAAATGTGTAGGCAACTAGAGCTAATAGTCTTCTAAATATTGATCTCATCTTAACCAATGATACGCTAGATCTACTGCCGTTGCAAAATATAATAGTCATTTAGTTTACCGCTGCGGCCATCGGCAGAGAATTTGTGGAGAAGAGAGAGGCGGCTTGGAGTCAGCAGTGGAAGTATATCAACCTCGCTGTATAAATGTGCATAGCGGTAACTGGTACTTTTCTGCCAGCTGAGAATATAATCGTCGCCTGCTAAGTTTAATTGTTTGCTATCAAGGTATTGATGCAGCTCGGGATCTTTAAGCACCAAGTGTTGAAGCTCAGGTAGAAACTGCCAACAGCTGAAGATGAACAGCCCTCCGGGTTTGAGCAGACCAGAGATCTGCGCAAACAACTGTGGTGCAATCTTAGCCGGAATGTGGTGCAAGGTAGCTATCATTATAACCAAGTCAAAGCTTTTGGCTGACAACTGCTCAGCCCAATCTTTAAATGTTAAATCAGCTTGCAATAGTTTAGCGGTTAGTTTTCCCTCGCGGCCAGCAGTTTTTACAGCTGAAGAGGTACTCTTCTCGGCAATTCCTAACAGGCCTGAGCTAATATCAACCCCAGTATAGTCAGTCAGAGCAGGTAGCAGCCCCAGGTGCTTGGATAAGAGCCTTCCATTGCCGCAGCCCAGCTCCAGCAGGCTAGTAGCAGTCTCTATGCGCTCTAGCTCAGCAATCCCAAGTTTATTTGAAAGGATAGATTCTAAACCTGCCCAGCTTTGCTGTCTTGATTTATTCCAGTCATCTGCTTGCTGATCATAAAAGTCCTTAACGCTAGTACTCAGCATAAAGCTAGATATTCATAAAGTGGTCGACGGCAGGCTTTACATTTGGATAACAGTCTCTAAAGGCGCTAGCAATCGACTCCCATTTGTAGTCGGCAACTCCGTCACCCATGACGATTTTGCCATCGGGTTTAACCTTGGCCAGAAAGTGGAGCAGCACAATTTTATCTACCGCATTCTCACTCTCAATATCGAAACTAAACACGTAGGGCAGGGGATCTACAATTGTCACTTCTAGATTTAACTCTTCTTTGATTTCCCTGATAACCGCCTGCTCCGAGCTCTCGGTAAAAGTGATTATGCCACCAGGTATGCTCCAAAGGTCGCTACTATCGCTGCGATTGAGTAGTAACTTATTTTTTGAGAATATCATGGCGCCAGCTGCGATTGTGATTCGACTCTCCCTTGGATCGAGCTTGGCGAGTTTCTCAGGCCTGTGGACAGGGAATTGGTTGAACTCAAATTCGTTGTTAGTTGTCATAGCTGTTAAAATTATAACTGAAATGGTCAAGAGTTATAAGTTTTCTGCCGAAAAATATAGTGAACAGTTGCTAGAAATTCTACTGGCCTTGAAGTCTAGGCCAGAGGTGGTGTGGACCAAATTCCTGCGGGAATTTCCGAAGCCGGAGGGTGGTATATTTGCTAAGTATCAGCTAATGATTGGTTACCACCATTTGGTAGCAGCCGGCAAGTTAGAGGAGGATGAGGCTTTGCTAGCTAAACTTGTGATGAAACCAACCCGCTCTATCTCGGGTGTAGCGCCACTGACGGTACTCACAAAGCCATTTCCTTGTCCTGGTAAGTGCATTTTTTGTCCGAATGATATTCGCATGCCTAAAAGTTACTTGAGTGATGAGCCCGGCGCTCAGCGAGCTGAGCGCAATAGCTTCGACCCATACCTGCAGACTTACAATAGACTGAGGGCATTTAAAGCCACTGGCCACAACATAGACAAGATTGAATTAATAATTCTGGGAGGGACTTGGTCATATTATCCTAAGGCCTATCAGAACTGGTTTATCAAGCGCTGTTTTGACGCTTTAAATGATTTTGGAGTCAGGGACGGTAGAGATCAAGTTCATACAGTCAATCAGTTTAGCTCTCAGACAAAGAATAAGGCAATTTTCGATAAGGATGGCAAGCGTGTGAGCTACAACACACAGGTTATGCAGGTTGAGCTTGGTGCAAGGACGAAGGCTAAGCTTGCGCAATCTCCCTCTGCGAAGGTAAGTGAAGAAATGGTGACTGACGAGCAGTTAGTTCAGGCGCAGCTGCTAAACGAAACCGCGCTGTCCAGATGCGTCGGTCTAGTGATTGAAACTAGACCAGATCATATCGATGAGGCAGAAGTCAAAAGGGTGCGCTTCCTGGGCGCCACGAAGACGCAGATCGGTTTCCAGTCGCTATCAGACGAGGTGCTTAGCCTCAACAAGCGCGGCCACGATGTGGCCGCAACATCCAGGGCAGTTGCTCTGGTGCGTACTGGTGGTTTCAAAATCCACGCACACTGGATGCCAAACCTATACGGCTCAAACCCCCAATTAGATAAGCAGGACTTCGATAAGCTATTTACGCCTGAATTTCAGCCGGATGAGCTCAAGCTCTATCCTTGTTCACTCATCGAAAGTGCAGAGCTCATGGACTATTACAATAAAGGCCTGTGGAAACCATATACCCAGGAGGAATTGCTAGATGTGTTGGTGCACGCAATTTCAAATACTCCAAGGCATGTGAGGCTAACTAGGATCATTCGCGATATTCCTTCAACTGACATCGTGGCCGGAAATAAGAAAACCAACTTCCGCGAAATGGTGCAGAGGCATATGGAATCGGTAGGTCTGCGCTCGCAAGATATCCGCTCGCGAGAAATTAAAGGTAAGCATGTATCCCTGAGTGACCTAGGACTTAAAGTCAGCACTTATTCCGCAATGAACTACCTAGGGCCTACCACCGAGCATTTTCTTGAGTTCATCACCGAGCAAGACGAGATCGCGGGCTTTTTGAGGCTTAGCTTACCAGAGAATAAGGAGAATTTCATAGATGAGCTGGCTGGCAAAGCAATTATTCGCGAGATTCATGTTTATGGAATTGCCCAGCAGCTCGGTCAAAACAAGCAAAATGCTGCGCAGCACTTAGGACTAGGTAGCAAGCTGATTGAAAAGGCGGTGCAGATGGCAAAGGAAGCTGGTTTTAAAGATCTATCGGTCATCTCGGCAATTGGTACTAGAGGCTACTATCGCAAGAAAGGATTTACTGATGGAGAGTTATACCAGCACATGCAAATAGCTTGACTACAAGTCATTGCCAATACAATCGCTGCTCAGTCTAGTAAGTATACTCAAACAGCTTGCGTCTGGTCTCAGGATAAAACACCATGAATAACGTGACCATAATCACCACAGCAACTCCTGCTGCCAGCATATCGTATGTGTGTGGGTTGTAGGTGACTAGCCCTAGCTGGGATAATACAATACCGATCGCTGCAAGAGTTAGGCCAGATAGTAGAGGTAGTCCAGTCAAAGCAACAGCAACCTTAGCTTTTTCCATCAAGGTAGACTTGCGCATAAAAACCAATGCTGCTATTGCCGAGCCTGCTAAGTATAGACCCATTGCAACTGCGAAGTTGGTGATCTCCATATCAAATGCTAGACTAGGAGAAACCTGATAGGCCCTGCTGGCAAGGACAGCTGAGTTCCCAGTAAACTTCTGACTAAAAGTAGATATATATTCACTGGAACTAATAGCTCTAAAAGTGATTTTGTTACCGCCAACAACACTCACTTGCTCAGCAGACAGCTCGGATAGATTTTGTTTGATGAAATCGGAGGCGCTTTGGACGCTACTGATGCCGTCCAATTCAATTTCAAATAGATTCAGTCTGGAGTACTCTCCACTAGTTCGGGCGCTAAATGAGAGTATTATGATCACTGATACTATCCCAAGCACCCAGATCCAACCGCCTTTTATCAGTCTCTGTCTGACAGATTGAAGTGGGGACTTACCATTTGATTTATTTACTTTGTTACTAGTTTTACTTTCAGTCTTGGAAACCGATGCTTTAGCTGCCGAGATTTTTACTGCTTTACTGCCTTTAGCAGCAAATTTTTGTGTGGTTTTATTGCTCATTTGGACCTTAGGACTAAGCTAATTGTAATGGGTAAGCTGATTATTAGAGTGATGTAGCCGACAAATGTAGCTAAACCAAAGTTAGTAATTAGTTGATTGATCCCATAAATACCCGTTAGACCTAACACTATACTTGCGAGTATTACGGCTACATTGAAGCGCAAGTACTTGCCGGTGTGCTTCTTTAGATCAGATTGCAACTGAGCTTGGTTGCTGATGTTGCTCAGCGCAGATTTGATTATTATGAAGTTAATACCTAGACCTAATAAACTGCCGACAATTGCAATCAAGCTAATAGGCATGTTAAATAGCTTTAGAACTGCTACTAGTGTCAAGGTCATAAATAATACGTTGATGGCTAGGACCACTCCAGCAGCTTTGCGTCTGGCGATCAAATAGAGGCAGCTCAGCACCAACCCAAGCACGCTGGCCACTTTCAAGGGCTCTACCAAACCATCATATCTACCTTCAACTGAGTTCATAGATACAAGTGATAGCTCATCGTTCAGGCTGGGGTTGAGTATAAGATCTCTAATTAAGTAGGCGCCAAGTTCATCATTGGCAAGTCCAGTTGTCATCACCATTTTCCCGCTTCTGCTTGCTGAGCTTACTGGAACTGATTGGCCCGCCACAGTTCGCTCCCCTATATTTAACAGCACCTGACTGGAAGGATCTGTATTGATGTCACTAAATGATGTCACTATAACTTCAGAGGCTTTATCTTCTGCAAAGTCCAGAGCTATTCCGTATCCGTATGTATCTGCTCCATAGACAACGTTTACTGCCGTAATGTATCCGCGATCGAAAGGCAAAGTCTGAACTTGTGGCTGCGGGCTTATCACTGCATCAGGATTATTTGGATCAACAGTGGGCTCCTCCTGGCTAGCGATTTGTTTGATGAAAGTTAAAGGCCCGGCGCTAGTGAGTATCAAATTGAAATTCTCTAACTTATCAATACTAATAGGTAGCTTTACTACTAGTTCGTCACCGGTTGCGCCCTTACGGCCATAGACGCTAAACTCTCGCAGTCCTGAATTCTTGAGCCTAGCAGAAAGCCTCTGAGCAGCCCTTTCAAGTCTGGTGGCTGAAAATGCTAGCTCGTTGCTATTGCCTAGCGAATATACCACCTCACTACCGCCGTAAAAGTCTAAACTCGGCGTGAATTTAAAGTCGTAGTTTATGCGTCCCCCGGAGAGATCTTGCAGATCAATACCGTCAAACTGGCTGCCGCCTATGCTCACCATCGGTAGCGCGATCAAAGCAGCTATAGCAATCCAGAACCAGACTATTGCTAGTTTGAAATTTTTACCTATAAACCGAGCTAATTTTGCCAGTGTTTTCGACATAAATTGAGTATAGCAAGAAGCAGGTGCCCTTTTCTAGGTTACGGGTGATTTACGGGTCTGTTTTAGTAAAAACCTATTAACATGGAATACTCAGATATGTATACTATTAATTAGTGGTGAAGAGTGGTGAATATTGCACAATAACTATTTGCGACTGCCTCAAAACCTGATTGCTCTTCACTTTAGTTAAAAAAAGGTTTGGTATGTTGCCGAACTTTGACAATTTGCTAATAGTAATGAGATTTAGTGGAGAGCATGCAGTTACTTTAACTGACAAAAATAGATTAGTAATTCCCCTTCGCCTAAGGGAGAACCTACCTATACAAGCTCAAGACCAAGATTTCTATCTTTGGGTACATAAAGGTTATGTCCAAATTATGCCTACCGAGTATCTAGCGAGCCTAGAAGAGTCGCTAGCTAAGCTGACGATTTTCAATGCCGACGTGCGCAAGTTTTCTCGCAACCTCTATGCCCAAATTATAAAACTGTCACCTGACAGCCAATGGAGACTGACGCTGCCGACACAGGTGCTTGACGCTCTGAAAGTGAACAACATCAGTAAGAATACAAAGCCGCAGCTAGTTGTAATTGGCACTGGAGACAGCATGGAAATATGGAGACAGGAAGAGTGGGATTTGACGAGACAATCACTGAGTTTGGAGAGTGACGCGATTTCGGATAGAATAGCTTACTTATTAATGAAACTAAAGTGAACTCAACACAGTCAAAAAATACCCACATCCCAGTAATGGTCGGCGAAGTTCTGAAATCTTTTCAGAAGGTGAGTAGCCATGCTGGAGATAAATACCTGGTGGTTGTAGACACAACTCTAGGCAGCGGCGGTCACACTGCTGCTATTATGAGCACAAAGGTTGTGGCTAACAATAAGAATAGACATAGCTTTGAACTACTGGACCTAGATGAGAGAGCCATTGACTTACTTAAAGACAGAGTAGAGCTTGCAGGGTTGAAAGTGCGTTTTCACAAACAGAACTTTAGAATTCAGCCTTCTGGCTTGAACTATGAGCCAGAAAAGAATTACTTCATACTAGCTGACTTAGGTCTTTCACAAAACCAACTAGACACAGGTTTAGGTTTTAGTTTCAAAACAGATGCCCCATTGGATATGAGACTTGACCAGCAGTTGGCAGTTACAGCAGCGGATTTGCTCAAATTATTGCCAGTAAGGCAATTGACCAAGATTTTCGGTGAGTATGGTCAACTTTCACAAGCAGAAGACTTGGCTAAGCTTATCGTTCACAGAAGAAATACCGGTTTTTACATTGCAACTACTGCGCAGCTCAATGAAGTTTTGAAATCGCTAAAGCTAGGTACTCCAAAGCACATGGCCAAAGCATACCAGGCATTGCGCATTGCAGTAAATTCGGAGTTAGACAATTTGAGTCAGCTACTAGAATGGTCGCAAGAGTTCCTAACCAGCGGCAAATCAATGCTAGCTGTTATCACTTTTCACAGTATTGAACAGTCGATAGTAGTCAGATTCTGTAAGTCGAAAGGTTTGAAACTGGGAATTATCAAGCCATCAGCTGCAGAAGTTATCTCTAATCCACGCTCCCGCAGCGCCATCCTAAATCTCGTTACCAAGAATTAGCAAGTTGTCATCGAAATTTTAATTTTGATGAACAAAATTTGTGATGGAAACGAAACAGTTAGCGAGCAGAATTATAACCAGACTAGTGTTAGTATGCGCCACCTTAGTGGTAGTGATGCTAGGTGTGCAGTCGGTCATTTTAGCTACCATTGGTACTGCCGGCCCGGAAATATCTCGCACCAGAGAAGAGACTAAGCAGACCCAAGTTGATAACGAAGTATTGAAAGCTAAGATAAGGGAGTTGCAGACGAGTGCGCAAGTCACAGACACTATTGAAAATGAGCTAGGAATGAGGCAGGCCGATTTAATCAGGCTAGAAAGCCCAATTGATAGCACAAATGCAGTGGCTCTGGTAGACTAGGTTAGCCATGACATCTAAGAAAACCACAAACGTCAATACACTGTCCCCCGGTAAGCTGAGGCTGGTTTTCATGGGATTGGTGCTTGCGTTTTGTATGGTGGGGCTTTTTTTATTTCGCTGGCAGGTCCTCGATCACGAAAAGTATTCTGAATTAGCAGCCTCGCGCTACTTTCAACAAGAGACAAAAGCTTTACGGGGAGACATCCTTGCTAGGGATAACTCCATTTTAAGTTATAGCGAGCCTAGGTTTGACGTTTTTGTGTACAAAAACGCCAAACATGGGCTGTTAGCAGCAGAGAGCGCCGGTAGACAGACTCGTCAGGAATTTTTGCAGAAGGTATCTAAAACATTAGAGATGTCGCAAGAAGAGTTAAGTAGCCTTCTAGATCAAGACTCCCAATGGATTAAGATTGCTGACAAAGTGAATTTAGACAAAAAAAATGAACTTATTGCCTTGCCGACCGAAAAGGCCCCCGACATCACCCTCGATGGTATTCTATTTGAGGAATCTTCCGAGAGAATATACCCTGAAGATGATTTAGCAGCTCACGTGCTGGGCTTTCTGGGTAAAGATGAATTCGGCACTGAAGTGGGGGCAGCAGGTATCGAGCAATACTTTCACGGAGTCCTAAGGCCGCAGTCTGGGATCAGCAGTCTGGAGACTGACAGTAACCAAAACATCATCGCTATATCCAATAACCAGATAAGAGAGGCACGTAGAGGCGCGGCAGTGCGCACCACAATCGATAAAAATTTGCAGCGTATTGTGCAAAAACAGCTGGCACAAAGCGTTGAGAGGTTTTCTGCAAGGTCGGGTTCGGTGATAATAATGGACCCGCGTACTGGCGAAATTCTCGCTATGGCAAATTATCCAGACTTTTCACCCAAAGAGTATTTCAAAGCAGATGAGTACAAGATTCTAGGAAACTCAACTATAACCACACCTTACGAGATCGGCTCAGTAGGAAAGATTTTCACTATGGCAGCAGCCGTAGACCAAGGCAAGGTGGACGCTTCTACAATTGTAATTAATGGCCACAAGGGCTGTCAGGAAATTATTGAAGGTAGGATAATTTGTACCTATGACAAAAAGCCCCAGGGCCCAATGACCTCGGTGGACGCTATGATTAAGTCTGACAACTTAGCACTATTTGCTACCGCCAGTTTGATTGGAGAGGAAAAGTTAGCGCAGTATTTGGAGAATTTCGGCATGGGCAGACAGACGGGTATTCAACTCTCAGGAGAGGACTCTGGTTTTATTAAGCCTTATAAGAGTTGGAATCAGGCTGACTTAGCCACATACTCGTACGGGCACTCGTATACTCAGACCGCTCTGCAGTCTATTGTAGGGGTGTCGGCCCTAGCCAACAAAGGTAACATTATGGAACCCATGATAGTTTCGCAAATCATCGATGAAGACGGGCGTACCAGGACTTATACTCCAAAACCGAGAAACAGAGTGTTGACCGAATCAGGTACGCAAAAAATGGCAGAGATCCTCAATGCAGTCTACAAGTCCAATATCCCCGAATCCAAATACCAGCATTTAGGCAAATATAAAATCGGCATGAAATCTGGTACGGCAACTATTCCATTTTCTGCGCTAGCAAATCCAATTGATAAAGCTGGCTATTCAAATGAAGTGAATTCCACTTATGTAGGCTATGATGCTTCGGAGCAAAATACTTTTGTGATGCTAGTAAACCTTTCCGAGCCTCAAACCAACCCCAAAGTCTCATTCAATAACGCTCGTTATCTGTGGTTAGATATCTTTGATCAAATAAAGGATATAATTGGTGTACCAGTCAGTTCGTGATGATTTTTTGCCACTAGCGTTGCAGAATCTAGAATGAAAGATCTATTTAACTTTTTTTGGTGAATACAAGGTCATGAGCAAGTATATCGTACATGGAAAAGCGAGCTTATCTGGAGATGTTACTCCCATCGGCAATAAGAATGCGGTGTTGAAACTAATCCCTGCCAGTATTATTTTTAAAGGTGATTATGTGCTCACTAATGTCCCAGCTATCTCTGATGTGAGTGTAATGTGCGAAATTTTGGTAGCTATGGGCGCAGTGGTTGAGTATAGATCAGAGGAAGGCTATCTTAGAATTAATACAGATAATCTGAATACACATGTGGTGCCTGAAGGGTTAGCCAGAAAAGTCAGGGCTAGCGTGGTATTTGCAGGTCCCTTACTAGCTAGATTCGGCAGAGTAAAAGCGCCGTTCCCTGGTGGAGATAAAATCGGTGTCAGAGAGCTAACTGCTCATTTTGCTTCGCTGATGCAGCTAGGAGTGCAACTTAAAGGCAGCGGCTGGGAGTCAGAATTCGAGCTTGAGGGCAAACCAAAAGCAGGTGAAGTGTTCTTGTACGAGCCTAGCGTGACAGCTACTGAAAACGTGATCTTGGCCGCTGCAAGGTCTGAAGGAATCACTAGAATTGTAGGCGCGGCTTGCGAGCCACACGTCAAAGAAATGTGTATGTGGCTAGCTGAGAACGGGGTGCAAATAGACGGCATCGGCTCAAATATCTTATCGATTCATGGTCAAAACGAGATAACTGCTCAAGGTAGGTCGCATGAGGTTTGGACAGACTTTTTAGATGTAGGCAGTATGATAGCGGCTGCAGCTATTACTGATAGCAGTCTCCGTATCCATAAGGTTCGAAGTGAAGATATGGTCACAATTAAATATTTCTACGAACAACTGGGTGTGAAGTTTGATATTGATGAGGCGGGCGTGTTGAGCATAGCAGCAGGCCAGGAGATGAGAGTCCAAGATCCCATGTGGGCCAGAGTAAAGGGTGTATACTCGCAGCCATGGTTTGGGTTTCCTTCGGATTTGATGTCAATGACAATTGCGATGTCTCTTTTTGTCGAGGGAATGATGACCTTTACTGAGAAACTATACCCAGATAGAATGTCGTTCTCGGGAGCTTTTGAGGCGGCTGGCGCGCAAGTTGTCTATTGTGACCCTAGAAGAATAATCGTGGTGGGACCAAATCAACTCAAGCCGTTCAAGTACATCTGCCCCGATATCCGGGCTGGAATGGCATACTTACTAGCTGCCTTAGGTACTGAAGGCGTCAGCGAAGTCT
>CALFHW010000012.1 GCA_937876695.1 uncultured bacterium | reverse complement strand
GGAAAGGCGAAAAGAACCCCGGGAGGGGAGTGAAATAGATCCTGAAACCGCATGCTTACAAAAAGTAGGAGCCCGCAAGGGTGACTGCGTACCTTTTGTATAATGGGTCAGCGACTTACATTCAGTGGCAAGGTTAACCGAATAGGGAAGCCGTAGAGAAATCGAGTCCGAATAGGGCGAATTAGTCGCTGGGTGTAGACCCGAAACCAAGTGATCTATCCATGGCCAGGATGAAGGTGCCGTAACAGGTACTGGAGGTCCGAACCGAC
Source organism: uncultured bacterium (assembly GCA_937876695.1). Lineage (GTDB taxonomy): Bacteria > Patescibacteriota > Dojkabacteria > CALFHW01 > CALFHW01 > CALFHW01. The sequence continues at coordinate 1,070 of CALFHW010000012.1, read as the reverse complement.
TAGTGTTGCAAAACTAGCGGATGAGCTGTGGATAGGGGTGAAAGGCTAAACAAACTTGGAAATAGCTGGTTCTCTCCGAAAACTATTTAGGTAGTGCCTCAAGTATTACCGTCGGGGGTAGAGCACTGTTTAGGCTAGGGGGTCATGGCGACTTACCAAACCTATGCAAACTCCGAATACCGACGAGTACAGCTTGGGAGACAGAGCACCGGGTGCTAACGTCCGGACTCAAGAGGGAAACAACCCAGACCGCCAGCTAAGGTCCCTAAAATTGGCTAAGTGGGAAACGAAGTGGGAAGGCTAAAACAGTCAGGATGTTGGCTTAGAAGCAGCCATCATTTAAAGAAAGCGTAATAGCTCACTGATCGAGTCGTCCTGCGCGGAAGATGTAACGGGGCTAAGCCAGTTACCGAAGCTGCGGATGTGCAATTTATTGCACGTGGTAGGAGAGCGTTCTGTAAGCCTGTGAAGGTGCCTGGTAATGGGTGCTGGAGGTATCAGAAGTGCGAATGCTGACATGAGTAGCGTTAAAGGGGGTGAAAAGCCCCCTCGCCGTAAGCGCAAGGTTTCCTACGCAACGTTCATCGGCGTAGGGTGAGTCGGCCCCTAAGGCGAGGCAGAGATGCGTAGCTGATGGGAAACAGGTCAATATTCCTGTACCGATGTGTAGTGCGATGTGGGGACGGAGAAGGTTAGCTCAGCCAACTGTTGGATATGTTGGTTCAAGCCTGTAGTCGTGCCTGGTAGGCAAATCCGCCGGGCTTAGATGAGGGGTGATAACGAGGCAGCTTGCTTCCGAAGTGAGTGATACCCTGCTTCCAGGAAAAGCCACTAAGCTTCAGCTACACACGACCGTACCGCAAACCGACACTGGTGCGCGAGATGAGTATTCTAAGGCGCTTGAGAGAACTCAGGAGAAGGAACTCGGCAAATTGACACCGTAACTTCGGAAGAAGGTGTGCCTCTAGTAAGTGAAGTCCCTCGCGGATGGAGCTGAGAGAGGTTGCAAAAAATCGGTGGCTGCGACTGTTTAATAAAAACACAGCACTCTGCAAACACGAAAGTGGACG
>CALFHW010000011.1 GCA_937876695.1 uncultured bacterium | reverse complement strand
TTTCTAAGAGCTTCTTTTTACGTGTAATGTCTCCGCCATAGAGCTTAGCAGTGAAATCTTTGCTGAAGGCCTCGATAGTCTCACGGGCAATCACGTGGCCACCGATTGCTGCCTGCAGCGCGATTTTGAATTGCTGCTTAGGGATTAGATCAACTAATTTGGCAACCATTTTGCGGCCTCTAGTCTCTGCTCCTGTCTTATGCGTCAAGAAGCTCAGAGCATCGACTGGCTGTAGGTTTACTAGCACCGCTACTTTGACAATCTCGCTGGCTTGATAGGCTAGAGGTTCGTAATCCATTGAGGCATAGCCCTGGCTGATAGACTTGAGCTTATCGAAAAAGTCGGTCATAATTTCTGCAGTTGGGATCTGATAGCGCAATAAAACATGCCTGGTACCTGCAATCATTTGTTCGCTGAGGTACTCCAGTGAGCTATAAAACCCTCTGTGCTTATCTATTAATTCCATTATGCCGCCTATAAACTGCTCCGGAGTGACAATCTCCAGCTTTGACCATGGTTCCTCGACAGACTCAATTAGACTCGGGTCAGGGAATTCCGCGGCATTACGCACGTGCAATCTCCCTTGGTCGTCAATATTGGCTACATTGGTGCCGGGAAGCTTGGAAAGATCCTTGGTGGTAAGTGAGACAATATATTCTACGCTAGGTGTAGTAGTAATTAGATCGAGATCAAACTCGCGTTCAAGCCTCTCTAGAGTAACTTCCAGATGTAGCAGCCCCAGAAAACCACAGTTATAACCAGAACCCAGAGCCTGACTGGTTTCTTTCTGGAAGAAAAGTGCTGCGTCATTCAGCGCCAGTTTTTCTATGGCTTCCTGAAAGTCTTGGAATGTATCTGCGTCAACGGGATAGACACTGGCATAAACCATTGGCTTAGGAGTGGTGTAACCGGGAAGTGCAGTGGCATCTTTACTACTAGATAAGGTGATGGTATCCCCAACATGAATTGATCTGATGTCTTTAAGACCAGTTGCGATATAGCCGACCTCACCAGAAAGAATTTGCTGTGAAGACTCTAGTTTAGGTTTGAGATAACCAATTTCAATAGGTTTGATGGTCAGATCAGAATTAATGACGTATATCTCTGAATCAGTATCGATCTGACCGGCTTCCAGTTTCACCATAGCCACTACACCTTTATGCTCGTGGTAAAAAGAGTCAAAAATCAATGCTTGCAAGACTTCGACATCTTTGCCACTAGGGGCAGGCACTCTTTCGATGATCGCATCCAAAATCTCTTCGATACCTATACCGCTTTTCCCCGATGCTAGTAAGATCTCCTCATCTTTGAACCCAAAATTTGCACGAATTTCTTTTTTTGTCTTTTCAACTTCAGCCGAAGGTAGATCAATTTTATTGATCACCGGGATAATCTCTAAGTTTTGTTCAAGCGCTTTGTACACTGTGGTGAAAGTCTGCGCCTGGATACCCTGGGTAGCATCGACTAGAAGTAGAGCACCTTCTGAAGCAGCCAACGATCTAGATACCTCATATGAAAAGTCTACATGACCTGGAGTGTCGATTAAGTTGAGAATATGGCCTTTGTATTCCATTCGCGCGCTCTGCAATTTGATAGTGATACCCTTCTCCTGCTCTAATTCCAGCGTATCCATCATCCTGTCAGTGGATTCACGTTGACTCACAGTCCCAGTAAATTCCAGCAGGCGGTCAGCCAGCGTCGACTTACCATGATCGATATGTGCGATGATAGAGAAGTTTCTGATGTTTTTCATAGCTCTCATTCTAACATTCTTGTAGTATATATTAATGAAGATTCAAATAATTCTATTATTGATCCTAACTCTTGCGGCTGCCACAGGGCTGTTCACAGGCTCTCAGATCATGAGTTATTTCAGACCACGCAATGTAGAGCTCGCTTCCTGGGATGTAACCACTAGAGATCGCTACAGCCTAGACCCGGAAAACTTCAGTATGGGCGCAAGCTCACTAGCCGCGTCTGTATTAGGTTTGACATCTGAAGGAGATGGTAGCGCCCCTGTAAGCTCAAAAGTGGTAGTCAAATCCAGACAAGGACATATCTTTGACCAATATTTCGCAGCCAATAATTCACCGCTTGCTGGCTATGGCGATCACTTTGTAACTGCTTGCCGAAAATACGCTGCTCCCAGCGATTGCACATTATTACCTGCAATTGCCAAAGTTGAAACCAACCATTGCCGCACTGATATTTCTGCAAAGCAGTTCAATTGCTGGGGATTTGGAGGCTCAGGTCCCAATAGAATTCTCTATACAAGTTTTCCACAAGCGATAGATGAGATTACGCGTAGACTCATGTCTGGCTATGGTACCAGATTCTTTCAAAATCCAAATAACGGCGCGCTCAGTTATTGCGGAGGACATTGCGTAAATTGGGGAGATCACGTACAGTCAGAGCGTTTACGGATCAATAGCTTCTTCAAATCCAAAGGGCATCCAGCACTTTTCTAGCTAAATAATTTCACTTTTGGAAAGCATTCCTGGTAGAGTATTCTCAGTTAATCTATCTTCACAATGATATGTACAAGAGACTTTTGCAGGTTGTAATAATTGCATTACTTTTCATTTCGGTGAGTTCACTGGGGTTCAGCGCCAAACTGGCTGCGCAGCAAACCAACTTCACCGGTTTGAAACTAAGAAGACCTAGCGGCCAGACATTTGTCTATGAGTTTCAAGCCCAGCCGGGACAGAAGTTAAGTGGAGAATTTCTAGCCCAACACGATTACGAGGAGTCAGATTTAGTAGTTAAGTTCTACCTAATCCCTAGTGATTTCTATGTCGACCCAGAAAATGGCTCGTTTATCTACCCTGAAAAAGACTTCTACCTCGATGACGAATACTCACTCGCTCGTTGGATTTCTTTTGAGAAACAGAGCATCACTTTAAGCCGCTATGGCCAAGAAGAGATGATTCGCTTCAACATCAATATCCCAAGTAGCGCTAGGCCAGGCAGTTATTTTGCAGCTTTGGTTCTAAGTGACGTGTCACCAGCTCAGTTCAGAGGTGAAGAAGCCATCCCGCAAACTTCTACCGGAGCCACCATTGGCACCCGTTTATCCCCAATTGTGTTAGTTACTATTCCTGGTCAGTCAGCTGGAGCGATCAATTTCAATAGCATCGACGTGCTTGGACAAGATCTAAGCAAGCCTTTCTTAGGAATTCACGAGTATTTACCTGTAGTAGTGCGCACTAAGCTGAGCAACGATAGCAACTTCGTAACTGTCCCTTCAGGCAATGTCTTCATCCACCAAGGCGACGAAGGCAGTCCCGTGGCAACGCTTGCTTTCAACCCTCTTGCTGGCAGACTCTTGCCCGGTACAACTAGGCCCTACTTCAACGACTGGAGCGATGCCAGCGTGATTTTTAAAGTTAACCAGAGCTTCCCGGGTGGAGGCCATCTGAGCATGAATCCAGAAGGCAGTGGCGGCTTTAGAATTGGTAGATACTTTGTGGATGCTAAGGTCAGATATACCGACCTCAATGGACAGATCAAGCTTGTAACCTACACCGAGACTTTCTGGGTAATTCCTTGGAAGCTGCTGTTGTTACTCCTAGCTCTTGTCTTGATCATTGCCTGGGTAATCTACAGGAGAGTTACAGCTGATAAGCCTAAGAAAACGAAGAAGAGCCGCAGACAGAGTCGATCATAAAGTTACAGTATAAAAAGTTCCTGCGATTAAACCGATTACAACTGTTATAATGGTGGGGTAATATCCGCTTTGTAAGCAGTATGGAAGGGTGGCCGAGTGGTTCAAGGCACAGTCCTGGAAAGACTGCGGGAGCAATCCCTCGCAGGTTCGAATCCTGTCCCTTCCGTGTTAATATTTGTAATAACCAACACTTTTATCAACAAAGATGAAAATAGCCTCCTTCGTTTCCCAAATGCAATACAGCAATGAGAACATCGCTAGACTAGAGAGTATTGGCGAATTTATACAGAGCAGCGCAAACAAAATTAGCGAGGAGGAACTAATTGAAAAAGTTAAGGATGTAGACTACATTATTGCCGGATCTTCAGGAGTCAAAACTTTCAGCAAAGAGGTATTTGCGGCAGCTAAAAATCTTAAAATCATCTCGGTGCTGGGTTCTGGGGTGGATTACATCGATCTCGAAGCAGCTAAAGCAGCAAATGTGTTGATCACAAATGCCAAGGGTGCAAATGCCCAATCAGTTGCCGAACACGTTTTTGGCATGGCGCTAAATCTGTCTAAGAAGATCACCGAGTCTCACGTCGCCTTGAAAGATAGCGGGGTAAATTTCGAAGGCTTTGGCGGAGTTGAACTATTTGGTAAGACCATAGGAATAGTAGGTCTGGGCGAGATCGGCAGTAGGGTAGCGGCTATTGCTAAGGGTTTCAATATGCATGTAGTCTATAATAAGCGCGAAAAGCTAGCCTCAAGTGAGTATCAGCATGCCCAGCTCGATGAGCTTTTTACTATCTCAGATTTAATCGTGGTAACTGTGCCCGGCAGCCCCTCTACCCAAGGTTTAATCGGCAGAGACTTGCTCTCTAAGATGAAAGCTACAGCAATCCTGGTAAGCACTTCGCGCGAGTCTGTTATTGATGAAGCTGCAATTCTAGCGACGTTAGAGGCAGGTAAAATCTTGGGATATGGATTTGACGCAGATATAAATGAATCCCCAAATCCAGATTTCTACAACTATCCAAATGTACTCATCACACCTCATACAGCTTTCTTTACAGCTGAGTCAGAGGTTAATGTAGAAAACACTGCGGTAGACAATATTGTTAAATTTCACCAAGGTATTCACCAAAATGTCGTCGGCTAAAGCAATGAGCAATCAGCTTCCAGGCATAATTAAGGAAAATGGATTTGATTTCCGTTGGGACATAAAGAGAGTTTGGGCTTTGGAAATTCCAGTAGAGGAGATTGAGGTTGCCGAGCTAGATTGGATATTTGACTTGCCATTTTGGAGTGATGGCGAGGCCTCATACAATTTGACTGCCAGAGAAGTTATTGCTAATCCTGAGAAGTATCCCCCCCATCATAATCGCTTGCAGGAATGCGATACAAGTTACCCCATCGACATCATGAAGAACCTAAAAGGTAAGTGGCTTATCCTGGATGGGCTGCATAGACTGGTAAAATTGGTTACTGATGGCAAGACGAAAGTAAAGGCCAGGAAGCTATCTAGGGATTTAATTTCAGAAATAACTCCATTATGAAAAAACTCGTCGTAGTCGCGGATGATTTTGGATTTACCGAAGGGATCAATAGAGGCTCTATTGAGGCAAGCCAGCAAGGGATTTTGACAGAGATGTCGCTCATGATGGATTCTCCAGGGACTCAGCATGGAGTTGATCAGATTCTGAAAAATGACATCCCAGGGCTAGGGATCCACATTACGCTCAACGATATTGTGAGTACTGGCAAATACTTGAGGAGGCCGGGTTATGTGGAGCTTTTGGAGCAGTCGCAGCCGGAGGAGCTCGCGGCGAGAGTTCTCTATGAGTTGCACAAATTTGAAGACACAGTAGGTAGAGTGCCGACTCACATTAATGGCCATCGCAACTGTCATTTACATCCTAAAATAGTGGATACCATCTGCGAGTACGCCTTGGAGCATGACATCTATGTAAGGCGAATGAGTGAATTCTCGGATGGGGAAAGTGTAGGAGTAGACGTAACCGAGCAGTTGAATGAACAAGGAGTTAAGCTAACCGACTACATATTTGAACATATCCCAGGGACATACGAGGAGGCTTATGAGGGGATCTTGGCTGATTTGTCTAAAGTAGGTGAGGATAGTGTGACCGAAGTATTTTTCCACCCCGCATATGTCGACGATATGTTGAGAGGTTACTCGTCACTGCTTGACGAAAGAGATAGAGACCGCATGCTTCTTACTGATAAGAGCTTCGGAGAGAAAATTGAAGCGCTGGGTTTCAGAATAGGGAATTTCAATGATGTATGAGGAGTTTGGCAGACAGGTGGGTAACCTCATCGAAAAGGGATACCATAATCTTTTAGGCTTCACAGAGCAGCAGTTTAGAGAACTATTGATACCGTTATTAGAGAAAGCAGAAGCCCTCAGTTTTACAGAATTAGATATTGAGCAGGGAAAACTGCCATTTGTAATAGTTATCAGAAGTGAGAGAATTTCTTCAGAAACCGCCATGTCTCTCACCGTCAAAGATGGTAAAAATGGAGTTACAATATTAAGACCTCACACTTCAAGTAATTTTAAAAC
>CALFHW010000010.1 GCA_937876695.1 uncultured bacterium | reverse complement strand
CATTTGATCGGAATAACAAAGCCAATAATGCTATTTGGAAGTTTTTAGAAGAAAACGCCCACAAGTACGGATTCGTTATTTCTTATCCACGTAATATGGAGGCTGTAACAGGCTATGTCTATGAGCCCTGGCATATCAGGTATGTAGGTATAGAACTAGCAACTGAGATATACTCCAAAGGTTACGTCAATGGCAATGGAATCTATCTAGCGCAGTTTCTCCGGCAGAAAGAATCAAGTAATTAGCCTAATTGAACCTGCTACAAACCAGGCAGTCTGGCTTCATACACTTGCGTTCGAATTTCAACTCTTGGATATCACTTACTGCCATTGAGATCCTTTCAACTAGCTCCCCCTTTTGAGCAGAGCTTATCTCGAAAACTTCCTCCTTGAATTTCCCTGAAGGGTTAGCCGAGGTAAATCTAATGGTAGCAGTAGGATTTGGAAATCTCTTGTGCGGATCGTACTGACAGAGCAGCGCGTAGAAAGTGAGCTGATCGAGATAGTGAATCTCGCGTTCCGATTTGGTCTCTCCGGTGATTACATTCTTAGACAGCGGCTTTCCGGTTTTGTAGTCAACTAAATTGAAGCTACCTTCGTCTAGCTTTTCAATCAAATCAATCTTGCCAGTTAGTTTAGCGCTAATTCCCGGCACAGTTATACCTCTAAAGTTAAATTCAGTCGAGATAATTTGAGCTGGTTCAAAGCTAGAGGCCCATTGAAGCAGTTGGTTATAATATGTGCCTAGATGCTCGCTGACTGAGGACTTTAGACTCATTTTCTCGTCTAGATTCAGACTTTCGCTATCTAAGTATTTGCTGGCGGCTATTTGCAGCTCAGACAATCCCAGCGTTTCACCTTTCTTCTTGGCTTGGGCAAAGTTTTCTAGGGCTTTGTGGATGGCAGATCCTATTATCATTGGCGTAACCTTGGGCGTGGGTAGCTTTAGTAGGTTCAGGTACAGAAATCTATGCGGACAATCAAAATAATTCTGCAACGAGGTAAATGATAGCTCAGTATTTTCGACTATTCCTTTTAAGTAACTAGTTAGATCAGGCGCTGTAAACTTGTCGCTAGCTAGCTCGGCCTTGATTGTGGTCTCGAAGCTATCGCCACCCAAGTCAACTGTGATACCTGCAGGCTCTACTGCCAGTAGATCTTGATCCATCATGCCAAGAAAGAGGCTAGGATTCGCGCTGCGTGTCCTCTCCCCTTCGGAATAGTTCTCGCTATAGCTAATTGTTAAAAAGTCCATCGACCTGGTCATAGCCACATAAAATAGCCTCAACTCTTCCTCTAGCTTAAGTTTCTTGCGTAGTGAGGGGTCAATATTGTCACTTTCCTCTAGCAATTTGAATTTACTTGAATCCTGTTTATTGCCCCAATTCTTGTCGATAGCCTTGATGATAAATACATGTCTGTATTCTCTACCTTTGGCCGAATGTGCAGTTACTAAGTGTATTCCACTTTGGCTGGGGGAGGATTTCAAGGACAAGTTATTTGCTTTCATGCTTTCGAGATCACGTAATAGATCTGCTAAGGTGTAGAGACTGTTCGATAGCTTATCACGGCCTTTGCAAAAGCTAATTAACCTTAAAAACGCACTAACATCCGCAGAGCTTAAACTCTCTTTATCTGAA
>CALFHW010000009.1 GCA_937876695.1 uncultured bacterium | reverse complement strand
TGCTTCTAAGCCAACATCCTGGCTGTCTGAGCCTTCCCACCTCGTTTCCCACTTAGCTAGATCTTGGGGACCTTAATCGGCGGTCTGGGTTGTTTCCCTCTCGACACCGGACGTTAGCACCCGATGTCTGTCTCCCCTGCTCGTACTTGCCGGTATTCGGAGTTTGCTATGGCGTAGTAGATCGCTATGACCCCCACAACCATTACAGTGCTCTACCCCCGGCAGTAATACAGGAGGCACTACCTCAATAGTTTTCGGAGAGAACCAGCTATTTCCGGATTTGATTAGCCTTTCACCCCTAGCCACAGCTCATCCCCTACCTTTTCAACGGGAGTGGGTTCGGCCCTCCACGAGGTGTTACCCCCGCTTCAGCCTGGCCATGGCTAGATCATCCGGTTTCGGGTCTACGCCCTGCTACTAAAGCGCCCTGTTCGGACTCGCTTTCGCTGCGCCTTCCCTATGCGGTTAAGCTCGCAACAGAACGTAAGTCGCTGACCCATTATACAAAAGGTACGCAGTCATCCCTTGCGGGACTCCCACTGTTTGTATGCATGCGATTTCAGGATCTGTTTCACTCCCCTTCCGGGGTTCTTTTCGCCTTTCCCTCACGGTACTGGTTCACTATCGGTCGATCACGAGTATTTAGCCTTGGAGGATGGTCCCCCCATCTTCAGACAGGATTTCACGTGTCCCGCCCTACTTGTCGCAAGCCTAGTTCCACCATCGAGTTTTCGCGTACGGGGCTGTCACCCACTACGGCTGCCCTTTCCAGAGCATTCCACTAACTCAATGGCTAAAACTTGCCGGCTGTTCCCATTTCGCTCGCCACTACTTTGGGAATCTCGGTTGATTTCTGTTCCTCCGGCTACTGAGATGTTTCAGTTCACCGGGTTCGCTCTACCCACCCTATGTATTCAGGTGGGAGTGACCCTTGCGGGCCGGGTTTCCCCATTCGGACATCTGCGGATCAATGCTCGTTTGCCAGCTCCCCGCAGCTTTTCGCAGGCTGCCACGTCCTTCATCGCCTGTAATCGCCAAGGCATCCACCACATGCACTTAGTCGCTTGACTCCATAACCGTGAATCCTTTTGCAAGGACACACCGTTACAGCGTGTTTGCGCCACTCGACGTCCGGCCTTTTGTCCCGGACCTCGAGCAAGATACAACCAACCCTAGTACATCAAGCTCTCATCAAGCTTGATGCACCCTTACCTTCCAAATTGTTAAAGAACGCTTACAGCTCTCAGCTTTGCGCTCTCCCGCGTATCCAAAAGCGAAGAGCTGAGACCTGTGCGCAACCGATAGCGAAAACATCCGGAACATACAAACCGGGAATACAACCGGACAATCGAGCCCTTGACTGGTGGAGCTGGACGGGATCGAACCGACGACCTCCTGCTTGCAAAGCAGGCGCTCTCCCAATTGA
>CALFHW010000008.1 GCA_937876695.1 uncultured bacterium | reverse complement strand
TGGAGACGATCCCAGAACGAGTGGGACGCTCGCCGCGGGCAATCATAATTGCTAGGGTACTTAAGATTGCAATTAGAATGAATATCCCCAAAACCAGCACCAGTACTCCTAAATTCTTGCGAACCTCCTTGTTTAGGAGCTTACGTTTTGGTTTTTCAGCTAATTGATTCGGTTTATTTGCTTCCATCAGTTAAAATTATATCAGTTATGGCAAAAAAGATTGCAATAGATTTAGGAACCGCAAATTCCTTGGTGCTCATCAAGGGGAAGGGGATAGTGCTCTCTGAACCTACGGTAGTGGCTGTCTCACTTGATGATAGGAAGGTCTTGGCTATCGGACTAGAGGCAAAGGAGATGCTAGGCAAAGTACCGGGAAATATAGTGGCTAGAAGGCCGTTGAAGCAAGGCGTGATCGCTAGTTACAAGCTGACAGAGGCTCTTCTGAAGGCTTTACTGGCAAAAACTGCTGGCTACTCGCGGTTTTTTAAGCCTGAGGTGATGATCAGCGTGCCAGCAGGACTTACCTCGGTGGAAGAGAGAGCGGTAGTGGAGGCTGCGGTGGCAGCTGGAGCAGGAAAAGTATATTTGATCCCCGAGCCAATCGCCGCAGCTATCGGCGCGCAGCTACCAATTAGCACCTCTGCGGGCAATATGATCGTCAACATGGGCGGCGGTACTTCTGAAATCGCGGTAATCTCGCTCAACGGCATCGTGACTTTCCAGTCCAAGCGAGTGGCGGGTGACGCCATCAACGATGCCATCGCGGCCTACATCAGACGCAAATTTGGCCTACTTATCGGAGAGCAGATGTCTGAGAAGATCAAGATCGAAATAGGCTCTGCAATTATGGTGCCAGCTCCCGCCGAGATGGAGATTCGCGGCCGCGACGCTAATACCGCCCTACCAGCCACTCTAGTTCTCACCTCCAACGACATCGTCGAGCCTATCCAAGAGGTGCTCTTAGACATCGTGGGTGCCATTAAGCAGGTGCTGGAGGCCACGCCGCCTGAGCTAGCGTCGGATATCATAGATAGAGGGATGGTTCTCAGTGGCGGCACCGCAGCCCTAGCAAATATAGACGAGCTATTTACCCAGCAGACCGGAGTACCAGCCCACGTAGTAGACGAGCCAATCCTGGCAGTCATCCGGGGTTTAGGCATCGCCCTCACCCACGTCGACATCCTGCGTCGGTCGATGAAAGTAGCGTAGTTATAACTATTCCTTGATTGTAATTAGATTCAGCGTAAAGTTTGGGAGTGACTCATTGGGGTCTAGATTCCTTGGAATTGAGGCAATCACTATTTCAGAGTGTCTTTTTCCTGCAAGAATAGCTTCCATCTCCTCCTTAATAACTTGTTTAGATGCATCTGCTAAAAGAGTTTCAAATGGTGCCATACCCTCTGGGCCATCAATTACGTCATACATGTCGACAAAAAGTCCCGGCAGGCATTCCTGTTGTTGTTGAGGTGTGTAATCCACATCCCCTTGGCCATCGTCACAACTCAATAATGATATTTCAGCAGAAAAATGGTTTCTAACACCCTTAAATAGATTTGCTAAAGTCTTATCGTTTGCCTCTGTTGCAGCAGTTAATTTCGCTGCGATAGTATTTTCAATTAGCCCGAAAGTTAGGTAATTGGATTTAGTTGTTCCGTCTGTATTATCTCCTGCTTGAGATCGAGCATGTTCCACACAGCCCAAAAATAGATTGAGACTCCTTACTTTCAGTTCAATATAATGCCTGGCGGATCCATCCAATTGTTCTGGCCCATGTGCATCTGGGGTTGTTTCGATGGGAGGGTACTTACTCATACTAGCAAATAGTAATAGTTTAATACAGTTGATTATACCAACAAATGCAAGTGCTTTCTGTCTGGCCGTCAATAAGCTATTATGTTATAGATCATGGCGAAGATTAACTTCAAATACTTTATTGGTGATAGCCTGCCTCACAAGTGGGTTAGCGTCTACAATTATAAGCCTCAATCTGCCGAAATTCTCGAGCAGAAGGGTGAGGTGTTTGCAGTGTTTTCTTTATTTGCCCCTGAAGGCTTCAATTCCGCCACCGCGGGGAATTTATTGATCGATTACTTCCACGAGCAGTACTTTGAGAGCAAAAAAGAGTCGGTGATTGCCAGTCTGGAAGTGGCGATTGGCGCTGTAAGAGATAGATTGACCGAACTCCTGGTGAACGAGGAAGAGGTGGCAAGCGCTGGCGTGGAGTTTGATATGGCTGCAATCACAGTGCGGGGCGAGGAAATCTATTTCGCGTCCTTCGGCGATAGCAAAATAATGGTACTTCCAGATCAACATTTAGAGGAGATAATAGACATTACAAGCTCGTTGCGCGACCAATTCGGCAAAGGTATCATCAAAGTCGGGTCCTCTTTCTTGCAACCAGACCAGAGATTTATCTTGTCTACCAAGAATTTTGCTAGCCAATTTGGAGAGGAGAACTTGCTGCCAACTATGCGCACTTTTTCTGACCTGCGTTTGAAAAATCATGAGTACGCAAATCCGGAAGAGGTGGCTTGTCTATTGATCGGAGTGGATTTGCGTGAGGAAAGCGAAGTGTTACCAGAGGAAGAACCTGCTTTTGCCGAAGGCGCCGTTGGGGAAGTAGAAAATACCGGTGGAACTTTTGAAACCAACGGGAGTGGCGAGGATGATACAGACATAGGCACGATAGGCGCTGTTGGAACAGAAGAATTGACAGCTGGAGTTGATGCCTCAGTTTCTGCAGACCAGGCAACAGATACTTTGTTAGATCCCGGAATAACTACTGAAACAATAGATCCAAGTATTGGCGTTGATGGCCAGGACATGGGAGTTGACCCAGTGAGTGGGATTGATTCCTCTGTTGGTGTTGAGGCAACCACAATGGGCGACCAGTACCAGCCGCCGGCTGAAAGCACGTTCATGAGATTCGTGCGCAACACCCGCAAAAAGGTAGGTGGATTTATCGAAGCTCAAAAACTCGCTAGACTCCAGCGTATTAGGGAACGTGGTCAAGGGCCAACTATTGATAGGCAATCGGCAATGAGCAGGCAGCCCACTGAAGGCAGGTTGGGAAATAGTTCTGCTCCAATTGAGGGCGCAGCCCAAATGACCACAATTCAGTTATTGCTAGCCAGAATAGGCCAGAGACTCGCTCGTTTACGTGATTTTGTGCTTTATGACGTGCTTAGAGTTAACCAGAACAAGCCGTTCCAGTTTGGAAGGGACCCCGGGGGCAAGGTCTTTGTCAAAATCTTTGCAATTAGACTTAATCAGAATGCATTGTTGGTTTTGGCTGCGGTGGTATTGGTGGTGCTAGTTTACTCAGCCATCAGCTCAATCGGGGCAGAGCGGGAGAGATCAAACCAACTGCTGGCGGCGAGGGATAGTCTGACGTTGATCAAACAAGATATTGCCGAGATTGAGGCTAGTCCAGTTTTAAACTCTAGGTCTTCAGCTGATATCCCGCAAAGACAAAAGCTGCTTACCGAGATTGAGACTCTTGAGGCCAAATTCACAGATAATCTAGCATTGTTGCCTCAGGGAGATGTCGATGCCGCCAAATCCTCGGTAGCTGCCCTTAGGCAGAAGGCTCTAAAGGTCCGTAAACCTTCATTAAACCTGGTCCTGGATAGTGGCGCAATTTTCGCTGGCAGTATCGCTGATATGACTCGCAGCGGGGAAAATCTGTTTGCACTCGACCGCGAAAACGGGAAAATCTACCGCCAGCCGATCAATGGGAGCACGGCGCAGGAAGCCTTCTCAGGACTTGATAATCCCCAGGCAATAGTGGCAGACGGCAGCGGCAATCTGGTGATCTACAATGCCGGCGCCGACAACGTAGTAGCAATCTACAACCCTGTGAACAACACCCTAAGTGGTGTCGCAGGCATTTCAGTTAATAATCTACCCGGCGTCAAAAGGTTGGCACTATACGATACCACCAACGCACTTTACGCAGTGGCAGCTAGCGATAGCAAGGTTCAGCAATTAAACAGAGTTGGCAAAAACTATTCCATGCCAAATGTCCGCTACGCCGAGCCCGAAGGTAGTGAGATTCGCGACGTGAAAATCGTAAACAAACAGGTATTTGCACTAGTTGCCGGCAAAGGAATTGTCAGAGTTGGCACTGATGGCGCTAAACTAGAAGCCTTTAGCGATGTGCTCACAGCTGCCCAGAACGCCAGCGTGTTTGGTTATGACGAGGATTACCTATACATCGTGGATGATGCTGGCAAGAGGCTACTAGTGTTCAACATTAACCGCGCAGGTCAGCCTATTTCGGACTTCGTAGCTCAGATCGATATCTCCGCAATTTCTGGCAATATCAACCAGGTTGTGGCCGACAAGGCAAAAGGCTTGGTATTCCTGTCTGATTCGAGTAAAATCTACTCGTTTAACCGCACCGAGATCTAGGTAGATGAAAATTATTAGCAAAAATAGAAAAGCTAGTTTTAACTATGAACTTCTAGATAGGTTTGAGGCTGGAATGGTGCTCAAGGGTTGGCAAGTCAAGTCAATCAAAGCAGGCAACGCTAGTCTAAACGAGGCCTTTGCCTATTTGAATAGAGGAGAGTGCTTTCTAAAAGGTGCCCAAATCTCTTTCTGGCAAGGCATGAGCGAATATGACCGCAAGCACGCGCCCAGCGAGATTAAGCTACTACTCAATAAGCAGGAGCTAAAGAAAATCTCTACTAAGTTAAAGACCAAAGGACTAACATTGGTACCAACTATTATGGGATTGGAAAGAGGTCTGATCAAGGTAGAAATAGCTCTAGGTAAGGGTAAAAAAGAGTACGATAAACGCAAACGGGTACTAGCGAGGGATCAGCAAAAAGAATTAAAAGCTGAAATTTCCAGTAAGTACTTTTAATTGCTAATATTAAGGATATATGGCAGACAATCTCAATCAATCACCGCTGGCTCCAGCCTCTCCATCACAGGATATTGGGGCGGTGCAAGGTGGCGCTGCAGTGCAGCAGGGCAGTGAGCCGGCAGCGGCTGGGCAAGCAGTACCAGTTGGGCAACCGGCGGTCCCAGAGCCGGTAAGAGAGTCATTGCCTGTATATTCCAATCAGAAATCGGGTATTGTTGCTCAACCAGAGGGGGGAATCCAACAGCCAACCACCACGCCCAGCCAGCAGTCTGGCGGGCTGCCAGTTGCACCGGGTGCGCAACCAGCTGGGAACGGCCAACAGCCTGCACAACCTGCGCAACCAGCCGCCCAAGCACCTAATATCCCGGAGCTTGCGCCAGTCGGGCCTTCATTCTTCGGTTACAAAGCACCCAAGTGGGCCAGTGACTTTGAGCACGTTCGCAGCAAGCAAGGCAAAGGTAGTGAACACGACAGTGATACCTGGCTGGTAACCATGATAGACAGACTCCTAAAGAAACACTCACTCTAAGGTTTCCAGCATGCTAGAATAAAGTTGTGGAACAACTATACTTTTTGGCCCAAGCCGCACGTAGAGAGACTTTTGAACGTGTAGCAGGTGCCGCAACAACAGCCGGAACAAATACAGCGGCAGATAACATATCTTTCGAAGTTATTTCGGTAGTGGTGTCTTTGATAGCTTTGCTGCTTATGATTGCGTCGCTATTTTTCTTTATCAAATGGCTAGCTAGGAAGATCAAAACCACCTCTTGGGAAAGATTATCACTGGAGACGGTGGTATTCCAAGTTAGATTGCCGCAATCAAATGAGACCGAGATTTCAGCAGCGGATCAACTATACACAGGTTTAAGTGGGATTGCTGGTAAAATGGGCAAATTCAAAGCATTCTTTGCAGCCCGCAACTTTGTCAGCTTTGAAATCGTGGCCTTCCCAGAGAATATCCGCTTCTACGTGGTGGCACCCAAGAAAATTGCCTCGCTAGTTGAAAAACAAATCAATGCAGCCTATCCAGATGCCGAGGTTACTCCTACTAAGGACTACAACATCTTCCCAGAAGGCTCAAAGGTATCGTTTGCCTCATTGGGTCTGGCAGATGACAGTTACAAACCAATTAAAACCTACGAGGAGCTAAATACAGACTCGATGTCAGTTGTCACCGGCTCAATGAGTAAACTTGCCAAAGGCGAGGCACTGGCGTATCAGTTGATTATCACCCCTGCGGGATCTGATTGGCGCAATACCGGCAAGAAATTCGTCAGCAAGGTGCGTGACAATAACTCCGACCCAGAAAAAAAGAAAATCAATGTGGATGATGAAGTGCTAGGCCATATCGAGAAGAAGACCGAGAAGACGGGCTTTTTTACTGATATTAGAATAGTTTCGGTGGCCAAGGAAAAAGACCAGGCCGATGCAAATCTAACTGCCATGGTCAGCTCGCTAGATCAATTTCGCCTAGAGGGCTCCAATGAATTCAAAAAGCAATCGGTTGGCAAAGAATTCGTCAAAGATTTCGTCTACCGCATCCCTAAGGAAACTACCATTCTCAATACTGCCGAGCTGTCTACCATCTTCCACTTCCCAAACCAATCGGTGCGCACGCCGCACATCAACTGGCTATTATCTAAGCGCGCGCCCGCCGGCCCTGAAGTCACCGCCAACTACACCGAAGGCGCAGTGCACGTGGCAACCTCCACCTACCGCGACACCGTCAAAAAGATCTACCTCAAGCTCAATGACCGCCGTAGGCATCTTTACACCGTAGGTAAGACAGGTTCTGGAAAAACAACTTTCATCCAGCGCATGATCCTGCAAGACATCTACAACGGCCATGGCCTAGCTTTCTTAGACCCTCACGGGGACGCTGCGGAGCATATTCTGGACCGAATTCCACCAGAGAGGGCAGAGGACGTCATCTATTTCAACCCGGCTGATACCGATCGCCCTATTGGCTTTAATATCATGGAATACACCAGTGAGAACGAGAAATACAGAATAGTAGAGTCCTTCCTGGGCTTGATGAACAAGATGTTTGACCCGCACAACCAAGGTATCACTGGCCCGCGTTTCCAACAGTCGGTGCGTAACGCCATGCTTACGGCTATGTCGGTTCCCGGTACTTCGCTAGTGGAGGTGGTGCGTATCATTACTGATGATAAATTCGCAAAGCGCTTTTTCCCTTACCTTAAGGATGACGTGGTGAAGAGGTATTGGACAGAGCAGGTCGCCAATACGCAGGACTTCCATAAGTCCGAGATTTTGGGACACATCACTTCAAAGTTCGAGAAATTCGTGACCAATAAGCTGATGCGTAACATCATTGCCCAGTCTAAATCGGGCTTTGACGTCAGAGAAGTGATGGATAACCGCAAGATTCTGCTGATTAATTTATCAAAAGGATTAATTGGAGAAGAGAATTCGCAATTTCTTGGTCTACTTATGGTGCCTAAGATTCTAAACGCGGCGATGAGTAGGGCGGATATCCCTGAAGCCGAACGTAAAGACTTCTTCTTGTACGTGGACGAGTTCCAGAACTTCGCTACTGATGACTTTGCCCAGATTTTGTCTGAGGCTCGAAAGTATAGGCTAAATCTAATTGTTGCCAACCAGTACATCGCCCAGATCGATGAAAAAGTCAGAGATGCTGTCTTCGGTAATGTGGGTAGCATGGTCAGTTTCAAGGTGGGCGTCAATGATGCCAGTTATTTGCAAAATGAGTTCCACCCAGTTTTTGACCAGAACGACCTGATCAACTTAGAGAACTACAATATCTATATGAAAATGCTGGTCGATGGCGAGTATCCATCGCCATTCTCCGCCAAAGTGCCTTATGACCCCGAGAAGTTCCCTAAGTACGATAAAGTAGGAGAGATGGTGCGCGAACTCTCTAGACTGCGCTATGGCCGCGATCGCGGCATGGTTGAGGCCGAGATCACCCGTCGGTCGGAGATGAACCTGGGCGGAGAGGACGACGCTAAGCCAGCTGGCGGCATGGGCGGCTTCCAGACGCCCTTGAAGGCAGCGGAGACAAAGCCCGACGGGGCAGCAGGAGACGCAGGATCAGCTGGCAGCACAGCGGTCGGCGGTATGCCAGACTTCGGGGCCCCACCTGCCTTCCCCGGCATGAGCCCAGCTGGGGGGACCATCTAACACTAATCTAGAGCTAAAGCGCTAGCTAAATTCTTTTGCCATCTCTCAACGCTGCCAAATGCAAGTCCCGTAGGATATTTATCTTTGAGTGAAAGAAAGATCGAGCGTTTTTCGCTTTTGTCACAGATTTTTCCGAAAGTTTTCAGAAAATAAATAATATCGAGAGCCTCCGCATTAAAGTGGTGTGCCAGAGAAACCCTATATCTCCCTTCGTCCCGCACAAGGCTCCAAATCCACTTCTCGAAATCTGTCATGCCGATGGGAGTGGTATTTTGTAAGTGCCGGTATTTCGGCTGCATTAGGTTACAAATAAGCTGGCAATCAAGATAGCTTCTGCGTAACCAATGTGAAAGAATTGGGTTCCATAGTGCTGTTAACTCGCTATTATATCTGCTGTTTGTCTCGACATGCTTGAATTGGTCTAGTTTACTGAGTACCGTCAGTATTTTTGCACCGGATCCAATCACATGTTGACGTTTGGAATCAATACTGCCTTGGAGGTTAATTGCGTGTCCCAAATCAGAAAATGTTATGGGAAGCGGATTTAGATAGAATGTCACGTGCAATTGATTTTCACCCGAACCTAGCGGTATAAGGGGGTTAAAATTTTTGAGTTCCAGTATTGTATGGGGGGTCACTAGCCCTTCGATTGGGAATGAAATAATAGGTAGCCTACCTGGTATAAGCTTCCAATCTAGCCGTTCCCCATCAGTATCGACACATTGAAACCCCGTTTCCATCCTGTAATTATTTAAAGCAATTGGCACCCAGAAATCTTCGGGTGAAATACTTCCAAGCCCTTCGAGCATAATCCCATCTTCGAAATGTACCGATAGAGGTGTGTTGCCATTTTGAACGATTCTATTGGATCCAGTGCATTTTGCACCAATAGATACCGGCAGATCACTAGGATAATATTCACTCGGCGGTCTTAAGTTGATCTCAGATCCGCTAGAGTCGGAAAGATAGTAAAGTCTACCAGTTGTATGTGTTATCATCCCAGCTGGGCTTAGTAATTCCTCCCGGCTTGGTATTAATCCATTTACCATTGGCATAGAATCGGGATTCTTACAAGGCAGGATACCGAAGTTTGTGTGCATTTGAGTTGAGGCGTGAGCTTGTGTCCTTAACATTTGCAATATTGATGCTTTTTCATGAGGAAGCAAATGTTCAGTCATTTCATGGAAATACGGCGATAACGCATACTCCTCCCCGATGATAAACGCCCCTGTATGCAGTTCTTTTGGCCAGTAGCCTAATTTCTCAAGCATCATTTATTATATCTCAGATGCTTATGAAATGCTATGTATAAATTACATCGCCATTTTCTGGAAATTTAGGAAAAAGGGTTTAATAACAAGCATGAGTTCTGCAGTTGCCTGCTAAATTACACACCCTATCTACAACCGGTCAATATAGTGTAAAATCAACCAGTGACTCCATGGCGGAATCTGCGCGTGCAGATTGGCGGACATTTGGTGCCTAACTTACGTTCTGAGCCTGTTAACGGGCCAGTAGCTCAGGTGGTTAGAGCACGGTTCTTATAAAGCCGGGGTCGATGGTTCGAGTCCATCCTGGCCCATATATAAACTGGCTCAAGCAAATAGCGAGATGAATGCAATCTTAGTTCCTGGAAGACCCGATAAGGATGAGTACTACAACCCAGAATTCCCTACCAATAGTAATAACCATTGGTTTCCTTGGCTTTCGAAACAGCTTCAAATAAATGATATTTTTGCCGTCGCCATTGAAATGCCTACCCCCTGGCAACCGAGATATGACCTGTGGAAAAAGGAATTCGAGAGGTTTGACATAATATCAGAGACAATATTGGTCGGTCATAGCTGTGGCGCTGGCTTCCTGGTGCGTTGGTTAAGTGAGAACAAAGAAAGGGAAGTAAATAAAGTTATTTTGGTTGCACCCTGGCTCAACCCTGAAAACAATCCGCGTTCTGACACTGCAGATTTTTTTGAGTTTAAAATTGATCCGGAACTGGGGAGCCGGACTGCAGGAGTTACAATATTCCACTCAAATAACGATGAGGAATCGATCCATAAGTCAGTAGAGATAATAAGAACAGAAGTTAAAGGCGTCCAATACAAAGAGTTTCACAATTATGGCCATTTCTGTTTATCCGATATGAAGACAGTGGAATTCCCTGAATTGCTAGGAGAGATTTTGGGTTGAGCTACGATAGCTCACCGTAACTCCAATTGCGAGTTCTTCGAGTTTGCTGTATTTCATAATGTTTTTTAGTAGGTTAGTACATACTCACTAGAAATCATGTGTGCTCATGGCATATAATCCACTCCTAATGGTAGGTAATCGCAACTTAACAGTAGATTTGATGCTTACGGGTAAATGCAATGAAGCCTGTCCCTTTTGTTATGGTGCCAGAAAGCCAAATGCTAGCGAGAATGGGGTGCCTATCTATCAAAATCATAGACTAGAGATGTCTACTGAACAGTGGAAAACCATAATTGATTCGCTTTATACAATTGGTGTCAGATCATTTAACATAGGTGGTGGCGAGCCAACTTTGCGGAGGGACTTGGTAGAAATCTTAAAGCATATCAAGTCTAAGGAAGAACCAGCGCTTGTTTACATCTCCACCAATGCACTAATTCTTTCCCTAGATACTGAGCTAAGGCAGACACTATACGGTTTAGTTGATGTATTCGGACTCTCATTTGACGGGGCTAACACCGAATCGAACGTCCAAATGGGTCGAGTAGAACGCCATTATGAAGCAAACCGCGAGCTTATCAGACAAATATCTATTGAAATGCCAGAGAAAGCAGTTAAGATAGGTACCGTGGTGTCGTCTGTGAATGAAAATGGTATAGCAGACATTGGCGCTGAAATACAGAAATGGTGGGCAGAAACGCCATTTAACTTAGTAATATGGCGGTTATTCCAATTTTCACCTGTGGAAGAAGGTTATGACAATAGACACATCTATGAGATTGGAGAGGCTACGTTTAATAATATAGCCGCACAGATTGGATCAAGGTTCACTGACATTAATGTGGTTGGACGTCCTCATAGTGTGGCTGAAAATGCTTATTTCCTGGTTTTGCCTACAGGGGAATTGGCATTAGTACAAGATGGAAAGCATCAGTCTATAACCGAACCTCTTATATCACTTACTTCCGAAAGTTTAATCAATATTATTGAGCAGCATACTGATACCATCAGTAGAGTGGAGGAGAATCGACGTTGGTTACCAACTGAGGTAATATTGTAGAGGAGTTTAGTACTGAGTCAAAGTTTGTTCCTCTTCAAGGTAGAAAAGTTCGCTCAAATCGTTACTTTTGATTTTCTCTAGTACTGCAATCCCACCTTTACTACCGGCGATATTTTGAGACTCATAGTTCTTCGCATCGTCTAAACTTGCCCAAAAGTTTTCGCCAAACTCTGTTTTTGTTTTAAGCTCGCCTTTATAACTCGAAGCCAGACAACAGTGGTAAAGCGTGTCTTCAATTATTTCACCATCCTTGTCATGTCTGGTTTTACGATGCACACCAATCAGGCGTGGCGGGTCTATATTGAGTCCAGTCTCCTCTTTAAACTTCCTCTGGGCAGCAGCCGCAATTTTTTCGCCATACTGTACTTTTCCTGAAATCACTCCAATGTCGCCGTAGTATGGATGTCTCAGTCTTCTGTGTAAGAGGATTCTCTGTTGGCCGGCATCTGCTATCACTAAGTAAACTAACACAGAAACACGGAAGTAGTCCTTATAAACTCCGAGTGCGTCTAGTCTTTGAACGTATTTTTTGCCTAAATGGGTCAAAGAGTAACATTCTTCATCCTTAAGGATGTATGATTTTTCCTTTAGGAACTTGAAATGATAGTTAAACAAATCCTTATCCAGCCCTTCGGGAATGCATTCAGAATATTTTAGCTTTTCAGCCTTTAGAAATTTGGTAAGGATTAGGTTTTGAACGTATGAAAGCATTGGCTTATTCAACTTCAAAATCTGCAATTAGGGTAGGGTGGTCGGAGTAATTGTCTTCAACCTCAGCAAGTATTCGCTTCAATCCTGAACTAAATAATATGTGGTCGACCTGGATGCCATCTCCTTGGTAGTATTTTTCTTTTTCGAGGCGATTATACTCAATGGCTTCGGTAAAAATCCCGGTTGCCAGCAATTCCGGGAAAGCCGCATCCAGCTTAACTGCTTTATTGTTGAAATCGCCCGTCACCAGGGATATTTCGCCCTTAGACGGGTTGACTAAATCGGCTAGTTGTTGACGAATCACTGCAAATTCAGGTTCCATCAATGACCTGCCGAAATGATGAAATGGAAAGTAATGTAAGTTGAAGACGTTAAGTCTTTTCTGGCCGATTGAAATCACCGCTTTTTGTAGGGCTTTGTCATGCATTACCCAATGCGACCCGTCTGACCTGATCACTTCAAGCTTTGGATTCGGTAATGTGGTTACGGCGTAATCGACAATTTTGTGTTTACTAAAAATCGCACTCCCGTAAAATTTACCTTCGACAATCCAGGATTTATTGCTGACATAGCTTTCATGGCTAGCAAAGCCCAATTCGTCCTGCAACATTGTGATAAACTGACCCTGCCCATCTTCAGTATCAAAAGGCATCTCTGCCAGGCATAAAATATCTGGGTTTAAGTTCTTGAAAAGTTCACCATAAAGCTGAGGTTTAAATCCGAAAAACACATCCTCGCCGTCCTTTTCGCCAGCGAAATGTAGTCCTTGATAAATGTTTGCGAAAACTACTCTTAGTCTCATATACTACGAATTCTAGCACCAATTCGGGATTAAATCAGGTTAGGGCAGGCTAATCTATTGGCTAGATTCGGTGCTATAATTTCCTATGCAAATTATCCTTTCGGCGCCCAATTTCAACATTTTCGAAAACGATGGCCAAGACTTGTTCGCCCGAACTGGGTCTGTGAGCATTGAACTCCTGCATAATGCCGGTGCGCAAGGCGTGATTTTCGGCCATTCAGAGGTCGGCGATAGCTCGGAGACGATCAATCAGAAGCTGCTGACGCTACAGAGCAGACGAAAGCTGTTAGGGCCTGATTGTCTAAAGCATTCCACAATTCTGATTGGAGAAACTTGGGAAGAATACTATCAGTTGCCGCACTCTGAGGTTGCCAAAAATGTGGTGAACAGAGCGGAAATGATCTTTTCCGGAGTGGACGGCAGTTTAGTTCAAGGAATATTTGTGGGTTACGAACCTAAATGGGGCACTAGAGGCAGCGGACAGTCTGGAGCAGAGCCAGCTTCTGTGGAACTTGTTGATACCTGCAATAAGGCCATTAACAAATTTCTATCTGAGAAGTATGGTCTGGAGGTCGCCGGCAGTATTAAGTATATTTTTGGAGGGATGACGACACCTGAAAGGGCAGAGAGCCTAATTAAACTAGACTCAGTGGATGGGTTAATCCTCGGTTCAGCGACAAACACAGTAGCAAAATTTAAGGATATTGCCCGTGCTATGAAGACAGGCGCGCCAGATAAGCTTAAGATCATGCATGTGAATATGAAGGCGTTTAATAGGGCAGATAGCGACGAGCAGTTTGTCGAGGCCATGAGGAATCTGGACAGCACCTTCCAGATCGTAGTCTCGCCGCCTTTAACCGATATCTATAAGTTTTCTACATTAATTAATCGATAGAAAACTGGGCAGGGGAAGTAAGTCTGACGAAGGAGTTGAACTGTCGACAATTTGTCGACAGCTGAAATTAAATCACTTTGATGCTAAAATCTGACATGAAGCAAAATCCCCGTAACCTAAGAGAGATAACACGGGAGATAGTGTCGGGCGTGATTCTTTCCAGCGACGGCAAACTCCTGATGGGCAAGAAAGACCCTGCACAAGGCGGTGTTTACGCCGATGCCTGGCATATCCCAGGTGGTGGGGTTGATGACGGTGAAGACAATCTAACGACATTGCAAAGGGAAGTTTTGGAGGAGACGAATATTGATATCGCTGATGCTGAAATTGAGTTAATCGACGATCTAGGCAGGGGTGCCACAGAAAAGACCCTAAAAGACACTGGCGAGAAAGTATGGTGCCACATGAATTTCAATGTCTATTCAGTAAAACTAACTAAAACTGCCGACCAGATGACACTAGCGCCCACGGATGAGTTGGTAGAGCTCAGGTGGTTTGATATCAGCGAATTATCTGGAGCTCGATTAACTCCCCCCAGTATAGAGCTATTTACCAGACTGGGCTATTTGCAGCCTGCTATAATCTAGTATGAAGTGGAAATTAAAATCCTCTAAACCAATTTTCGAATCGCCATTTATCGCATTACACGATAACACCTATGAGCTACCCAATGGCGAGGTGCGAGAGGGCTACTACCATATGAGTAGACCAGATTATGTGTTGATCTTGGCTATTAGTGATAAAAATAGAATCGTCATAGAGAAGCAGTACCGTAGAGGAGTTGATGACATGGTCTATGAGTTGCCAGCGGGTTGGATTGACAAGGGTGAGAGTCCATTGCAGGCTGCCCTCAGGGAGCTCAAAGAGGAGACAGGATACAGCGGGAAGGGCGATGAAGTTCATGAATTGTATCCTCAGCCTAGTTTCTGCTCGATGAAGGCTTATATAGTGATCTTGAGATTCGACGAAACAGAGACCACGGCTCAGGAATTGGGAGATGACGAAGCCATTAGCTTCGAGCTCAAAACTTTGGAGGAAATTAAAGCCATGGTCGCAGATGGGCAGATCAAAGACATGGGATTTCTAAGCGCGCTGGGTGTATATATGGCTGGCAGGTAAAGTCATAAATGAGCACAGAAGTCTACTGAGATCAAATGCTATAATTTTCTATGAACACTAACCCAAACGCAAAAAGAATTCTATGTTTTGGCGATTCCAACACCTATGGACGCGTTCCAGGCCCGGAGAGGCTAAGGTTCCCCGCAAACGTCCGCTGGACAGGTGTGTTACAAAATAGCCTAGGGGAGGATTATGAGGTTATTGAGGAGGGATTGGGCGGCCGTAACACAATGATTGAAGACCCAGAAAATCTCGACAGAAATGGGCTTAACTACCTATTACCTTGCATAGAGAGCCATATCCCAATTGATTTCTTGGTAGTTTGTCTCGGTACCAATGACCTAAAAGAAAAATATGATTTATCTGCAGAGCAGATCGCCAGTAATTTGGATAAATTACTACAGAGGGCGCTGGAGAGATTCCAAGAGAACCAAAGTTTCCAGCCGGAGGTGATTGTCATGTCACCACCGCTAGTAGATGAAAGCGTAGAGACAACACAGGAAAGATACAAAGGAGCGGAAGCTAAATCAAAATTGCTTGGCAGCCTTTACAGTAAGGTTGCCGAGAAGCATCAGGCAAAATTTATCGATCTTTCTGTACTGGTTCAGCCGAGCAAAGGCGACGGTTACCACTTGGATGCAGATGCACAGACTAAAGTGGCTCAAGAGCTTGCGAGTTTAATCACGGGTCAGTATCCAAATGCGAATTGAAATTGCTGAAAACCATTATCTAGAGATTGCTAAACCCGGCATTGAGGAAGAGTTATTTGCATTGGTAGAGGCTGACCGCGATTATTTGGGCAAGTTCCTGAACTGGGTGCCCAAGACAACTGAAGCAAGTCATATGTTAAACTTCCTGACCAACAACGAAGCCAGACATCTAGATGACAAATCCGGTGCGTTCGCGATCTACTTCCAGAATGAGTTAGTCGGCTTGGTGGATCTGCACAAAATAGATAAAGGCCATAACAAGAGCACGATTGGCTACTGGCTGAGAAGTAACATGCAAGGCAAGGGAATCATGTCTAGTTCTGTTAAAGCAATTCTAAATTATGGCTTCAAGGATCTAGGCTTGAAGAGAATAGGAATACAAGCCGCAGTTGAGAATAAGCCCAGTCGAGGCTTAGCCGAGAGATTGAACTTCCATTTCGAAGGTATAGAACGTGCTGGTAATAAGCTAGCAGAGGGAGAGTATCTGGATATGGCGGTTTATTCGATGTTGGCAGAGGAGTTTGGCAGTGCAGCTACCTAAAATATAAAGCTGGTATAATTCGCTATGAACTACATAATAACCGGGCAGAACTATAATTCCTCACTATTTACCCAGCTCAAAGACGTGCAGATAATCAGCGACACCGACTTAGCGGGGAGTGGCGTGCGTTTTGGGTATGATGACAAGCTATATATCCCCAACGAGACGTCTTTGGAGTTTGTGCTGCCGCAAATTGATTCCGAGAAAAGAAAGTCCGAAATCACCACTATCAAAGACAAGTACAAATGCCGTCAGGTTCTGGCCAGTTTCTACCCAGATTTCTTCTTTACCAAGGTGAAACTAGATAAATTGGGTGAAGTAGAGCTGGATTTTTCTAAGAAGTACATTGTAAAACCCAGAAAAGGGTTTTTCAACACCGGCGTGAAAAAGCTGATGGCACAAGATCAGCTCAAAAGAATCCAGTCAGAGCTGACGAGCGAGCTTGGCAGCGGCGCAGAGAACTTCTCAGATAGCGTCATCACGTTGGATGAGGTCATTATTGAAGAGCTGATCGATGGCCAAGAGGAGTTCGCGGTAGATATGTATTATGACGGCGAGGGCCAGCCGGTGATCACTGATATCCAGTACCACCCAATCCCTGTAAATAAAGACTATTTCTTCGTTTTGCACTACACCAGTAAGCAAATTATCGACACTTATTATGCCGAGCTGATGAATCTATTTACTAGGTTCAATGAGGGCCTGCAGATTAAGAATTTGGCGATCCACGCCGAGTTTATGCTGGCGCAGGATAAATTGGTTCCAATTGAATTTAATGTGGCTAGATTCGGCGGCTTTGGGTTTGGCGACATCGCTTATCATATCTTTGGTATCAATCCTTTTGAGCATTTTTTCGAGGGCAAAGGCGTCAGCCAGCAGCGGCTAACAGACAGACTTGGCGACAACTACGGCGGGATGTTCCTGTTCTACAAGCCTAAGAGTTTCCAGGATGGCAAGCAGACTCCCGATCATCAGGCGATTAAAGCGCACTTGGGCGACGGACTACTAGAATACATCGAAATGGATCACAAAGTTAACCCAGTTTTCGCAATTACTTACTTCAAGACCGATGATAAAGCTAAGTTAGATAAGTTTCTGAGCACAGATTTCGAGCAGTTTTTAATTAATTCATAGAGAACATGATCAACCAAGAAATAATTGAATATAATAGTGCGCAAACCGCCGCCAATAAAGAGATCTGCGAGCTTTTGGCTGCTGAAATTGACCGCAATCTGCCACAAGCTGAGAACAAAAAGTGGCACGGAAGTCCTGTCTGGTTTATCGAAGGCAATCCAGTGGCCGGTTACAGCGTCTTGAAAAACTGCGTCAGGCTACTTTTCTGGAGCGGGCAGTCATTTGACGAGCCAGGTCTGAAAGTTGAGGGGAGTTTCAAGGCAGCCGAGGCCCGCTACACCAGCCTCGATCAGGTGAACATAGATGACTTGGCACGCTGGCTGGGTAAAAATTCCCGCTTGCGCGTAACCGTTGCATTGGAT
>CALFHW010000007.1 GCA_937876695.1 uncultured bacterium | reverse complement strand
TGCATGTAATTGTAGTCTCTGGTTTTCACTTTACGCTACTCTCGACACTCCTATGGCAGGTACTTGCAATTAATTGGCTTCCGATCAAAAAGTTACCACCAAAGTTTAAACGTCTGATTATGCTTTCATTTCTGTTCTGTTATTTATTACTGCTCGGGCCGGCCAATTATTCGGCTCTCAGGGCATTTATTGGGCTGGCGCTGGCAATCGTGACTTTGCACTTTGGTCATCCTATGCCGCTGATTCAGCGAGTAGTGGTGGTACTAGTTCTGGCAGTGATTGTAGATCCAGCCGTTTTACATAGTGTGGGATTTCAAATGTCATATGCTGCCTGGGTCTTACTAGCTTTACTCAGTCCTTTACTGCAGCGAGGAAAACCCAAATCAGCTGGTAGTATAGACGCTGTGCTAGCCAGTGAGTTGACTACAGCTGTTTGGGGCACAATTTTACTGATGCCCCTGTCACTAAATTTATTTGGGAGTTGGCCAATTTGGTCCATCATCTTTGGACCATTACTAGCTGTTTGCCTAAATTATTTACAGAGGGTGTTCTACATTTCTACGACTTTGATTTGGGCTGGTTTCGGGTTAAACCTTATCTCCCTTGTAACTAGTGTGTTTACTAGTTTAGCAATGCCTTTGGAAGGCATCCTAACTTGGCTAAAGGAGTTGACATTACCAGACATCAGTATTGTCAGCAATTCAAATATTTCGGTAGTGCTGTCCTGTGGATACTGTAGTTATTTAATTTATTACCTAGTAAAAACCTATGGACCTAGCAGTTCTGAGAAAGTACTGGCGAGATACTCTCTATAGCCTAGGAATAATAGTGCTAGTGGCGGTTCAGGCCACTATGCACCTGCAGATACAGGCGGCTGGAAATGCAGGCCAACTGCGAGTCACATTCTTTGATGTAGGGCAGGGGGATTCATTCCTAATTAGCACCCCAGATGGTTATAACCTTCTGGTTGATTCGGGAGAGAGTCCGCAGATTGCGAGTCTTCTCGCAGATCAATTAGCTGGGGAAGAATTATCGGCAATTTTAGTTACTCACCCTCATGAGGACCATTTAGGGATGATGGCAGAGATTATTGAAGAGTTCGATCCAGAAGTGGGATTTATTAACCAATTCCCTGAGGACTCCAAAAGTTATCTGGAAACTGTGCAGGCATTGGGATCAGTTCAGGCTGCTAGGGTAGGGCTGCGCCAAGGCGAGGCTGTAAAACTGGGTTGTTGCGCAGTTTTGGAGATCTTATGGCCGACCACCGAGGCAATAGTTGCGCTGAGTGACCCCAACTTATGGTCAACCACGTTCAGACTCAGATACGGAGATTTTTCTATGACTGCCGGGGGAGATCTGTACAAAGAGCAGGAGGATGAAATCACCAAAAAGCTGCTTATCCCAGGCGGGCAAGTTGTAAAGATAAATCACCACGGCAGCAATACCAGCTCGGGCAAAGAGTTCATTAAGTCACACCGAGGAGGCCTAGCGGTGATACAGGTGGGCACCAATAGCTACGGTCACCCAGCGGCAGCGACGCTGGAGGAGTTAGAACATAATGCTTTATCCGTCTATACAAACCTAGCAAACGGCAATATTTACCTGCAGACCGACGGCCTTAATTTTTCAATAGACACAGAAAAATAGCGATGACAGACGAAGAATTAATTAAAGCAGTCAATAATCTTGAGAAGCTTGGAGAGCAGAAACCCCCGTTACCTTTGAAAAGGTACGCTCAGATGTGCCTGCGCGCCAGAGATAAGCTGGCAAAGCAGGGTCTATCTGCAGGTCCTTCCTTGAAAGATAGGTTATCTCTAGTTAGGGATGATTATCCCGCGCTCCTTAGAGAAATCAACGATCCTCCGCCATTTCTGTACTATCTAGGTAATGCAGCTCTGTTATCGCGCGTGCTAATTAGTATTGTCGGCAGTAGAAAGCTGGCAACTACTACCACCCAGGAGTGCGAGCGACTGCTACTAGGATGTAAGCAGCATAATGTGGTTACAGTTAGCGGCCTAGCCTATGGGGTGGATGCTTTAGTCCATAGGCGCAGCATAGCTTTAGAGATTCCCACTATCGCAGTTTTGCCTAGCAGTCTCAGCGACATCACTCCTAGGGCACATCAAGCGCTGGCAAGGGAAATAGTTGCAAACGGAGGGCTAATCATATCCGAGCACATTGGCCCGCAGGATAAGGGCGGTAAGTATATTTTTCCTCGACGCAACAGAATAATTGCTGGACTGTCTTTAGCCACAGTTCTATTGCAAGCTGGTTTGCCTAGCGGCGCCCTAATTACCGCCAATCAGGCCCATGGCTATAATCGGGCAGTTTTTGCCTCTACTGTTCTACCCACAAACCCGGATTATCTTGGCAATCAAAAGTTACTAGATAGCCAGGTCGCTCAGCCTCTTACACTGGGAATGACGCAACTGTGGAATTCACTTTCACTGGAGAGCGAATTGGGCAAGCAGTTAGCCAAAAGCAGTATCGATAGTACCGGACTAACAGAGAAGGAACTCCAAGTGATGCGCGCTCTCATAGACGGCGCAGATAATCCTACAACTCTGGCAGAGGCTCTACAGCAGACAAATATAGACACAGGTGTTATGATGCAAATACTTGGCAAGCTAGAGCTTAAGGGTAAGATCAGCAGGGACGGTTATGGCAGGACCAAAGTTTTATGATAGGCTATAATACTGTTTGCAGAAGATAATTTAACTGGAGATAACATGTCAGCGCTTGTAATTGTAGAGTCGCCTGCCAAAGCAAAAACAATTGAAAAGTATTTAGGTAAGGGTTACAAAGTACTAGCCAGTAAAGGTCATATAGCTGACCTGCCCAAGTCGGGAATCGGTGTGGACTTCGAAAATGGGTTCAAACCAGATTACACAGTAATGGAGGGTAAGCAAAAGGTCATTAGAGAGCTGAAGGCCGCACTAGTGGGTAAAGACGAGCTGGTGATCGCAGTTGACCCTGATAGAGAAGGAGAGGCAATTGGTTGGCATGTGGCCAATAGGCTTGGCGTGATAGATCTAGACGGTAAGCGTAAAAAAAAGGAAATCACCCTTAAACGTATCGTTTTTACTGAAATAACTAAACAGGCAGTCACTCATGCTATTGCCAATCCTCGCGATCTGGATATTAACCTGCTCAATTCGCAGCAGGCTAGGCGTATTCTAGATAGGATAGTTGGTTATAAGCTATCCCCCTTACTCTGGAAGAAAATTCGTTATGGTTTGTCAGCCGGGCGCGTACAGTCTGTGGCAGTTAAGTTCGTGGTGGATAGAGAAGCCGAGCGTGACGCTTTTGACGCGGAGGAGTATTGGAAGCTATTTGCGGATCTCTCTACCAGTAAATTGAATGCAGGGCCTGCTCACCTAGAGATTCTGACGGATAACGAGGAGGGACTGCCAGAGCTAGTCAGCGGTCAAGTGAGGTTTGAGTTGCAAAAGCTAGACGGTAAAAAGCCCAATTTAGATAAGCAAATACTTGCCAGTGAGATTACTAAGCAGCTATTGCAGGTTCAAAATTGGAAAATCTCGAAAATTGAGCAAAAACAAACCAAACGCTATCCCAAGCCGCCGTTTACCACCAGCACATTGCAGCAAACTGCAGCCAATTGGCTAGGATTTAGCGCCAAACGGACCATGTCGGTGGCCCAGAAACTTTACGAGCGCGGAATCATAACCTATATGAGAACGGATTCTACAAACCTATCTGTGCCAGCCATCGAGGCGGCTAGAAGCTATATCTCAGCCGAGTTAGGTGTAAAATATCTACCAGAAAAACCAATTTTCTATAGAACTAAGGCAAAAGTGGCTCAGGAGGCGCACGAGGCTATCAGGCCAGCAAATTTCTCGTTGCACCCAGATAAGTTAGACGCCGCCCCCGAAGAAGTAAAACTATACAGGCTGATTTGGCAGCGGGGCTTAGCTTGCCAGATGGTACCAGCTAATCTTGAGAACGTCAGTTTAGAGACAATTCAGGAGTTAGAACATAAACTAGAGTTTAGGGCGAATGGACAGAGGCTCATATTCCCTGGGTATCTGAAGATTTATCCTGAAAAAGTCAGTGAAATGATCTTGCCGCAGCTCACTGAAAACCAGGATCTCTACCCAGCAGGTATTTATAGCACCCAGCATTTTACCCAGCCGCCAGCCAGATTCTCCGAGGCTACTTTGATCAAGGAATTAGAAAAGTACGGGATTGGCAGACCATCCACCTACGCTCCGATTATTTCCACTATCGAAGGGCGAAAATATGTGGAAAAAGAAAATAGCTATTTTAAACCTACAGATACGGGCACAGTGGTAACTAGACTTCTAGCACAGAATTTCCAGGAGATTGTGGATCGTGATTTTACAGCCAAAATGGAAGAGGAACTCGACCAAGTGGCCAACGGCGAGAAAAACTGGCAGACACTACTCAGTGATTTTTATACGCCATTTGCTGGTAGCCTCAAAGAAAAAGAGGCTTCTATCGTCAAGGATGACTTCACAGTCTTGGGAGACGCACCTGCTGAGATAGTCTGTCCGGTTTGCGCCGGCAAAATGATCATAAAACTGGGCAAATACGGCAGATTCTATAGCTGTGCCAAATTCCCGGATTGCAAAGGTATGCTGGGGATGGATGGTTTGAGTCAGGAAGATCACGAGAAGAAGGCTATGACCCCGGAATTTATGGAAAGTTATGAGCCGGCGCCACAGACAGATGATGGCAGGCCTTTTTTACTCAAAAAAGGCCGTTTTGGTGAGTTTTGGGCCCACCCAGACTACCCGAAGGTCAAAGATGCTAGGCCCTTGGCTCACAAGCCTGCAAAGCTGCTGGAGCTCTATGGGGAGTCGCCCAAGACTGACGATGGACGCGATTTCCTCTTTAGACAAGGGCGTTTTGGTATGTTCTGGGCCCATCCTGACTATCCAAAGGTAAAACAGACGGTGCGTATTAAAGCAGGCGGCAATGGTGAGACGGCCGAAGGCGGGGCAAGCGGCTCTGCTGGAGGCAGACAGGGCGGCAGAGGTAGAGGCAGGTGGAGAAAATTCGGCAGTAAATCTGCTAAAAAAAATGTAGCCAAAAAGCCCGCTGCGAAAAAGCCAGCCGCCAAAAAGCCAGCAGCCAAGAAACCCGCGGCCAAAAGAAAACCGGCCAAAAAATAGCGAAGTCACAAACAATATCTGTTAATATATCTGTATATGTTGGTCTTAATAGCAGGTGGTAATGGCTTTATCGGCACTAATTTAGCGATTGATCTTATACGAGAAGGGCACTCGGTTCTGGCAGTGGATAATTTCGCAACTTCATCCACTCAAAACGTAGAGACGCTGCAATCGGCCCCCAACTACGAACTATTACAACTGGATATCACCTCTGCTACCTTTGCAATTGACTTGTTTAGCTCCAAATTACTACGTCAGCATAAAACTATCGATCAGATATATAATTTGGCTTGCCCGGCTTCGCCGCCACATTATCAGGCGTTAAGTCTGGAGACAATTGCAGTCAATACTACAGGCCTGATCAACTTGCTGGAGGTCGCTAGACAGAATTCAGCTAAGTTTCTACAGTCGTCTACATCTGAAATATACGGCGATCCAGCGGTGCACCCACAGCCAGAGAGCTATTGGGGCAACGTAAACACGCTCGGCCCAAGAAGCTGCTATGACGAAGGCAAGCGCCTAGCGGAGACAATCTGCTTTGAATATCAGCGCAAATTCAAGCTCGACATAAAACTAGCGAGAATCTTCAATACCTATGGCCCATATATGGATAAGGCAGACGGCAGGGTGGTGAGTAACTTCATAAACCAGGCTCTAGCAGGAAGCCCAATTACAATTTACGGAGATGGCAAGCAGACCAGATCATTTCAATATATCAGCGATCTGATCGCAGGGTTTAAATTGCTAATGGAAAAAGATATCCCATTTCAACCCGTAAATCTAGGCAACCCGGATGAATTTACAATGTCGCAGCTAGCTACCAAAATTATTCAGCTAACTGGTTCAAAAAGCAGTATTAGCTATCTGCCCTTGCCGCAAGACGACCCTAAACAGCGCAACCCGGATATCACTAGAGCGCGTAAACTACTAAACTGGCAGCCCAAAGTTGACCTCAAGGCAGGTTTGAAATTGACCATAGATTATTTCAGTAGTTAATTCAGCCGTTTGACAATTTGTAACCACTCCAGTAGAATCTAGATAGTGTTAAATACCCAATAATAAGTTAAACCAATTTCCAGATATGAGCCCCGCCAAAAAAACTGAGGTTATAGTTGAGACTGTAGTTAAGAAGGCAAAATCTCCGGCAAGAGCAGTTAAAGCGATCAAAGTAGTCAAGAAAGTAGAAACTGCACCAGCAATTACACCATTAGTATCAGCCCCAGCAGTAGCAACACCAGCGGCAGTGCCAGCAGTAAAAGCTCCAGTAGCAGTACCTGCGGTAACGCCAATAACAGCCGTTCCAACTGCTCCAGTAGCATCGGTTACATCTGTTCCAACGGTTGCGACAGCGTCTGCACCAGCATCCGAACAAACTCCTGTCGTAGCTCCACAGACGGCCACTTCGGGTTTTACGCCAGTCACTGCGCCAGGCACCATCACTAAAGTAGGTGGCTTTGGCAGAATCGTCAGATCATCAGCCAGTGGCAACTCAATCCCTGCAGGTAATAGCACCAACCCAAACGCCGGTGGTAACCAGGCCAATCGTCAGAGAAACTCAGGTGGGCAAAGAGGGTTTGGAGGCGGAGGTCGCAACCAAGGACGCGGCGGCAAGGGCAGAAACCAAGGTAGAGGCGGTATGAATGGTAGCAATAACGGCAACTTCAATAGCTTCTCTGGCAATATCAAAAACACCCAGGAATTCCCAGAGTTCAACGAGATGGAGCTGGAGAATGCAAATCCAAACACTCCCATGCTCTCGCTAAAGGAGCTTGAAGAGAAGACTCTTGCAGAATTGAGAGTGATTGCGGAGACTATGGACGTCACCGATGCTAGCGATTATCAGAAAAAAGAATTGATTTTAAAAATTCTAGAACAGCAGACCCGCAGAGGTGGAAACATCTTTATGGAAGGTGTATTGGAAGTGATCAATGACGGCGCTCATGGAGTACTGCGCAGCATCACACTACTTCCAGGTGAGAACGACGTCTACGTGTCTGGCTCGCAGATCAAGAGATTCAACTTAAGACCAGGCGACTTCGTTACTGGACAAGCCAGATCACCCAAAGAAGGCGAGCGTTACCTTTCTATGCTCAAAATCGAGGCAATCAATGGAGAATCGCCAGATCGCGCAGTTTCCAGAGGTACATTTGCTAAGTTTGTGCCAATTTTCCCAGATGAGCAGATCAAGCTCGAAACTGAAGGTGGACCTCTGTCTACCAGACTTATCGACCTACTCGCACCAATCGGCAAGGGACAAAGAGGTATGATCGTCGCTCCTCCAAAAGCCGGTAAAACCTGGCTGATGAAGGAAATCGCCCAAGGCGTAGCAATAAACCACCCTGAGATCCACTTGATGGTGCTTCTGATCGGTGAGAGGCCTGAGGAAGTCACCGACATGCAGGAATTCGTCAAGGGCGAGGTAATCGCTTCCAATTTCGACGAACCACCAGAGAACCACACTAGAGTAGCAGAGCTAGCCATCGAAAGAGCTAAACGTATAGTAGAGCAGGGTAAGGACGTGATGATTTTGATGGACTCCATCACTCGTCTAGCTAGAGCCTACAACATCGTAGCTCCACCATCTGGACGTACGCTATCAGGAGGTTTCGACCCAGTTGCTATCTATCCACCTAAAAAGTTCTTTGGTGCTGCTAGAAACTTTAAGCAGAAGGGTAGTCTGACTATCATCGCTACCGCCTTGGTTGAGACCGGCAGTAGGATGGACGAGGTTATCTTCGAGGAATTCAAAGGTACAGGTAATATGGAGCTTAAACTAGACCGTAAGGCCGCCAATCGCCGTATCCACCCGGCTATCGACGTGCTCAATTCCGGTACTAGAAACGACGAGAGGTTGATGACTCCTGATACTTTGCAGTCAATTTGGCGAGTACGAAGAATGCTCGAGACCTTGAAGGACAACGACTCTCTGCCAATGCTCATCGACCGCATGAAGAAGACCAAAACCAACGCCGAGTTCCTAGCCACCCTGCACGAGAGTTTTTAGGCTT
>CALFHW010000006.1 GCA_937876695.1 uncultured bacterium | reverse complement strand
CGGCAGATACTACCTGAGAACCAAAAGTTCTCAGAAACTTAATTTACAAAGTACTGAATACACAACCGCGCCTTGCCTGATAAGACTTACGCAGTTGACAATAAAATTATCATTGCGACACCACGGGCGCGAAGAAGCGAGAAATCCCGCCCCTATATCATCAGAAACAGAGATTTCTCGTCGCTACTCATGTTCAGCCACCTGACCAGATATAACTTTCTGCTTTGACCAGCCTCTTTAGGAATAGTTCATAATCTCCTCCCAAGTCATTCGGTGCTTTATAAATCAAGTTTTGCCTATGGCAGTTGCTGCACTGGCTGTCATTCCAAGGACCGACAGGGCCAAGGAATCCCTTCAGCAACGCACGGGAGACTCCTCACTGCGTTCCGAGTGACAGCGGTGAGGTCTTTAGCTTGTTGAACTTCGCTCAACAACTTTGTTTACCCTGTATTCAGGCATTATTCTTGGACGTACATCTTGCGCAAGTCCTGAAAAAGAAACTGGGCTAACCAATGGTTAGCCCAGTTCAAGAACAACAGTCTATCTCTAAGAGACTGTTTAAAAAGCTTTGGTTGAGTAGCGTTGCACTCTAAACCACGTCGGTTGGATGTGCTAAGCCGCTACTCAACCACCTTGTTTTCTGTGAATTGCCTTTTTAAACAGCTTATAAAGACTGCCACCACAGCTAGCTTATCGTGCTAGTCGCCGTACTTGCCAACTCACAACGGCAGCCCCTGCTATCAGCAGCAGCAACAGCCAGGGTGTCGTGCGAGCACCAGAACCGGCCTGCACACCATCGAGCGTTACCGCGGTAGGCACGGCGTAGGCCACACTCACCGGCCCGTGCAGGGTGGCAACGCCGTTCACGTCCACATCCTCCAGCCAGTACCAGTAAGTTTGACCGTCTACCAGCCCAGCGCTGTCATCCCAGGTGTAGAGGAAGCCGCTGGGACTGCCCTGCGCCTGCGAGGGGATCAGCGCGGCGTTGAGTTGCTGCTCCGGCGCGGCCGCGTTGGTGCTGCGGTACAGATTGAAGCCGCGGTTGCTCTGCTCGGTGGTGGTCTCCCACGTCACCTGCACCAGGCTGCCCTGCTGCGCCGCAGCAAAGTCGGCCAGGGTGACGGCAAGAGGCGCGCAGGCACCTGCTGTTCCCGTACAGCCATTCAAGGAGAAAGTTAGATCAAAATTTGGACAGGCAGCCTGCAAATACTGATCAGCATTCACATAGTAGGTTGAGCCCGGTGCTGGATTGTTGACCGTAAAGGTCTCACTAGAACCTGGGTTCTCATTGTCAACGTTTGTCAGTCCAGAAGTAAAGCTAGTAGTCCCATATTGAAGTACTGCATCGCAAACTGCTGCGCCTGCATCAGAACTCCACCCTAAATCAGGTGCAGTTTGTGTCACAGAGAGGCTGGTGCAGCTACAACCGGCAGGAATAACTACTTTGTAATGCAGATCTTGTCCTTTACTCGCACACAATGCACCGGTAGGAGTATACTGAGCATCATTACCAGCATTGGCCGTACTTAGTCCGGTATAGGTTTTAGTAAAATTGGTCGGCCCACCACTAAAATTAACCGTGGCAGCGGTTGCGGGAGTCGTATTCGTCTGCGTGGTAGGCGGCCAGTAGAACATATCCAGATCATAAATGCCATCGCTTCCGGCGACAGTAATACCGTTACCACTATCTACGCAAAAACAATAGTTCTGCCCGGCAGTGACAGCGCTGCCCCATTGAGCAGAACTATCCTCATTTACTTCTGGATTTGACGAGCCATCGGGATTCGACCAGCACTGATCGGTGACCGGTGTGCCGGTAGGATTCCAAACCAAGCGGGCGTTGTTAGGGACGTCAGACGCACCGATTTGAACCCACCCTGTGCTAGCTGCTGTGAAACTATAACAACGTTCCGCGTAGGTAAGGTTATAAGAGGACGGAGTAGCTACAGAATTGTAATCGCTGGTTCCCGTAGGCTGAGTCTCTCCATCACGATTTACAACCATATTGCTGTAAGATGCAGGAATATTCAATGTACCTAAAGGAATAGCAGTACTACAATTGTCGCCTGAATAATCGGTATTAATCACCACGTTGTCAACAGCGCCTGGTGGCTGTGTGCCAAGACTACCATCGTTGCGCCATGAAAAAACCAGGCGTTGAGTAGTACCGGCTGCACTTGCAGGAAGAGTGATAGTGGTAGTCTGCCAAGTGGTTTGCAAATTATACGTAGCAAGTTGTCCAGTCAACTGTGTTCCGGCAACGGGAGTAGTAGTAGTCGGGACAAGAAAGACTCGCAGATAGTCGTAAGTAGATTCACCATATCCTTTCCAATTGAAGGTCAGCGTGATAAGCGTCTCACCGGCAGGAAAAGCAATATCCTGGTAAAAGTGGACGACAGATGTCGGATTAATGTCATAGTTGTAGGTCGCACCGCTGCTATTATTGGAGATAAAGGCAGCGTAAGATCCGCCGCCACTGCTTCCTGCTGCGGTCCCGACAAACCATTTATTGACCTGACTGCCGTTTACCACAGTCCAGCCGCCGAATGAGCCATCTTCAAAGTTCGAGCTTAACAATACTGTATTGGTCGCTGTTGGGTTGAAAGCAACTATACCGTGCTGTAGCGATAGAGCAGGGTTAATAATTGGGCTTTCCCCCTGTAAACTCTGCGCTAATTTTGCCACATCATCACTAGCCGCCCCTGAATTATTGCGGTCTAGCACTTGATGGTTTACAGGTGAGGTGGTGTTGACGGGGGGAGATTGTTTGTCAACAGGGGCTTGGGCCTGAACCTGAGCGACAAGGCTCAAAATCAGAACAACAATGAGAGCCAACAGTGAAACACGAGTCTTGTGAAGCATAAACTCCTCCTATTGAATTGTCGTATTCACCTGAGACAAGCGAACTCAGGCAACCATCCCTGTGGTTATGGGTACTATAGCACAAAATACCAGTCAATGAGTCAGTTAATGTAGCTGTATTCAATACACAGGAAATTAAGTATTTGACATATCTTCTTTTGTGAGGGATACTCACAG
>CALFHW010000005.1 GCA_937876695.1 uncultured bacterium | reverse complement strand
GTTGAAAACCGCTTGGATGAGTTGAGAATAGGAGCGAAAGACCAATCAAACTCGGTGATAGCTCGTACTCCTCGAAATAGCTTTAGGGCTAGCCTTAGGTAAAAGTATCACGGAGGTAGAGCACTAATTGGGCTAGGGCTGTCACAACGGTACCAAACCCAGATAAACTCCGAATTCCGTAGATATGTTTCCTAGGAGTCAGGCAGTGGGGGATAAGCTTCATTGCCAAAAGGGGAACAACCCAGACCATCATTTAAGGCCCCCAAGTCTACGTTAACAGACTAAGGATGTTGAGTTGCTATGACAACTAGGATGTTGGCTTAGAAGCAGCCATTCATTTAAAGAGTGCGTAATAGCTCACTAGTCAAGCGACTTAGCGCCGATAATACACGGGACTAAACGTAGCGCCGAAATTATGGATTGCAATTTATTGCAGTGGTAGAGGAGCATTCTAACGACGACTGTAGTTATACAGGGGCTTCGGCCCGAAGGTGCAGGGTGATCTGTGCTGGAGTTTTTAGAAATGCAAATGTTGGAATGAGTAACGATAATTTAGATGAAAAATCTAAACACCGAAAATCCAAGGTTTCCTGAGCAATGTTAATCATCTCAGGGTTAGTCGGACCCTAAGCCGAGGCCGAGAGGCGTAGGTAATGGGAAACAGGTTAAATATTCCTGTACCGTCGAAATTTAAGTATAAGGGACACAGAAGTGAAAGGAGAGCCGCCTGATGGAATAGGTGGTCTAACGTCGTAGGTTGGGGCAACCCTGCTGAAAGCGGAACGGGAAGGCGCAAGCCTACAAACTCTCCCTAATCAGGCTGTCAAGAAAAGCTTATATGTATAATAAGACGTCCGTACCGTAAACCGACACAGGTAGATGAGAAGAGTATTCTAAGGTGCTCGAGTGAGCCGTGGTTAAGGAACTCGGCAAATTGACCCCGTAACTTCGGGATAAGGGGTGCTCCGATTTATCGGAGCCGCAGAGAAATGGGCCAAGCAACTGTTTAACAAAAACACATGTCTATGCTAAGACTTTAAGTCGACGTATATGGACTGACACCTGCCCGGTGCTGGAAGGTTAAGAGGAGAGGTTAGCCGCAAGGCGAAGCTTTGAATCGAAGCCCCAGTAAACGGCGGCCGTAACTATAACGGTCCT
>CALFHW010000004.1 GCA_937876695.1 uncultured bacterium | reverse complement strand
GCAATCTCTACATATCCAACCATATACGGGTTCAGACTAATAATTCTTTCGTCTTTATGTAGGTCCAAAGAAGGGTCTGACACAGTGCTAACGCTTATTCCACATTTGTCCTTCTTCCTTGTCTCTCTTTGTCCGTACTTGCTAATTGTCTCTATCTTATAGGTAATATCGTGCCCTGGCAGCCCGGTTCGAACGTTTCGGTACTTTTGGTCGGGTGGGCTGTAGTTGATGTCGTCTGCTAAATTGGTAAACTCAATTCCTGTTAGAAGCACACCTCCTCGATTGGAGTTATCTGGGTCTAAGAATCGAGACCGTGTGAGTTCATTTGCCCGTTTGATGAGATCATATGTCATCATCTCGTATACCATGCCTATGAGTGCTGGCTCGGATTTAAATCTAGTGAATAGTAAAGACGAATCATTTGCTTCAACGGCATTAAAAATTTCTATTGCGCAGCGCAGTTGTCTATTGAATGGGTCTAGTGGTTCTGCGCTATAGTTTCTTGGGCTATCAGTTTTCTTTTCGTGAAGCCAAACATAAAAGGAGAGTGATAACGCTTGGTTAAGGAACTCTGACTGAGGTTTATGCGCTTCAAGTCTTTGCTCCAGAAGGGTATCTAGTACATCTTTGACAGGGTTTCTTTTGAGGTCTTCGCCATCCAATTTTCTCCAGAGTTCATGTGCGGAAGTATCGTAGGGCAAGGCCTGAATCCCACCCTCGTGGGAATGAGATATCCTTTCAGCGTTCGACAATTTCAAGCTTGAAATCGGTGTGGTGCAGTTTGTTGTATAAAAATACTAACTCGCGGATAGCCTTTGCATTGCGGCCTTCTTTGCCGATAACCATAGCGATGTGATCTTGAGGAACTGACATAGTGATAGCTTCGCCCACTACTTCTAGCTCAATGCCGAATTCAGCACTGTAAAGCATGCCGATGATGTTTTTAAGCTTTTCTTGGCTCATGATTAAGCGGTTGCTTCTGATGTAGCGGCGGGAGCTTCAACAACTGCCTCTGCTTTGGCAGCTTCAGCGGCCTCAGTCTTGGCGCTAGCAGCGGCAGCTTTAGCGTCAGCAGCTTCTTGCTTAGCAGCGGCCTTTTCGGCCCTTCTAGCTTCTGCTTCTGCCTGTGCTTTGGCTATTCTCTCCTGACCTTTGCGACCTGGTTTGTGTTTGAACACTTTCTTCTCTAGCTTAAGAACACCATTTCTAGCAAGTAATCGGGCGACAGTCTCGGTAGGCTGCGCTCCTACACTTAGCCAGTACTCTACTCGTTCTTTATTAAATTCAAAGGTGGATGGCTGTGTTCTTGGGTTGTAAAAGCCAACCTGCTCAAGAGCTTCGCCGCTTCTCTTAGTTTTTGCCTTGATAGCTACTAGTCTGTAGCTAGGCTGATTTTTTTTGCCCATACGGGCTAGACGTAATTTAACCATGAAGTTATTATATCAGAGATTTGTAATTTTGCTAAGTGCTTCTTTGGCGGCTGCCTGTTCTGCTTCTTGTTTGCTCTTGCCCTGCCCTTCTCCATAGTTTTCACCGTTGATGATCGCACGTACGGTAAACACCCGATCGTGGTCTGGACCGTGCTGATCGGATACCTCGTAAGTAGGCGTGTACTTGAACTTTTCTTGAGCAATTTCTTGCAGCTTTGACTTAGCATCGATATCTAATCTTTGTTCTACAATTGCATTTAATTTCTTGCCGATAAAACTATCGACGAATTTTTTGGCTTGGCTGTAGCCGCTGTCTAGGTATATTGCTCCAATTAATGCCTCTATGGAATTGGCTAGAATGTACTGTCTAGTTCTGCCGCCGGTGGCTTCTTCGCCCTTACTCATGCGGATAAACTGCCCAATCCCAATAACTTCTGCGGTCTCAGCTAAGCTTTCAGTCCGTACTAAAGCGGCTCTAAAGCTAGTTAGCTCTCCCTCAGGTCTACCTGGATAAGTGTGAAATAGCAGCTCGGTAGTAACGAGCTCCAGCACTGCGTCTCCCAGAAACTCGAGTCGTTCGTTGTTGCCCACAAATTCTAACCTCTGCTCATTTAGAAACGATCTGTGAGTCAAGGCAGTTACTAGCAGCTCCTGGTTAGTAAAACTGTAGCCGATTTCGACTTCTAAATTTTTTGTGTCTTGATTATGCATGTTATTTCACCTTCCGTTAATTATTTCTCTTCTTTTACTTTTTTCTTATCTGATTTAATAGATTTAGTATTTGCTTCGTTGTAAATCGAGCCTAAAACGCCGCTGACAAACTTGATATCGCTCTCTCCCCCAAAGTCCCTAGCTAGCTCAATAGCCTCATCTATGGCAATTCTGGGCGCAACTTCTGCGCTCATAAAACCTTCGAGAATTGCCAGACGAATAATCTGTAAATCCACCTTATTTATCTGGGAAAGTGGCCAGGCTGGGGCGTGCTTAGTGATCATGGCGTCGATTTTTTTCTGCGCCTTGCGAATTTGTCCCACAATCTTCAGAACAGTATCTTCGGCTTTACGCAACTTGCGCGCCAGCTTAGGTGAAATGGTATAAAACTCTAGTGTGTCCTCGTAATCAGCCTCAACGGCTATCTTTTCGGTGATATGGTCGCTCTGGTAGTCTGTCTCGTAGAGCCTTTGTACTATCATTTGCCTGATTATATGCCTGTTGTCTAAAGAATCATGAGAATCTTCGGAGTCATTTTGATCTGACCTCTTAGAGCTCTGGTTTTTATTTGAGCTGGGCATGTGGTTGGGCATTAAATTGAAAACCTTTAGGCTTTAGGCTTCATCAGCTTACGACCCTTGTAGGTGCCGGTAGATGCATCAATGTGGTGTTGTCTGCGGAGTTCGCCGCTAACTTTATCAACTACTGTATTGACTGCTGTTAAGCTATCGTGTGCCCTTCTGCGGTCTCGTCTGGCCTTACTGCCTCTTTTCTTTGGTACTGCTGGCATGTTTTTTTCCTAAAAGTTAACTATTACAGATGCAATTATACAATGTTTCACATTAGATTGCGAGCATTTGCCCACATTTAAATTACTAGCTTGCTTAGTTTAGCGGCAACTTTTGCTAGCAAAATTGGATGACCCTTTATGACGTCATAATGAGCTTGCAACCTGTACATCAGCCACATCGCTTTATACAAATCAATTAGCTTTGTATCATCCGTTTGGTTATTGACGAGCTGTCTAAAGGATTCTAGGTTTTTAGCTGTGAATAGCCCTGGCTGGATTTTTAAGCCCGTGGTGTCATCTATACCCATCGACTTCAGAGCGCTGATTAGCCTTTTTTGGTTTCCCGTCGCCAGCCCGCCTACTAGGTTACGATAGGCCTCTCTAAGTTCAGGCCTTTGCGAAAAGTCTACTATGAAGCCAAAATCGATGATGCGCATATCGGTGAATATGTTCCCCAGGTGCAGATCTAAGTGTAGTCCAGGGCAGTTATCATCCTTTATATCTTCAAGCACTCCTTGTAAGATTGCCAAAGACACATCTTTGGAAACGCCGACCTTGGCCTGGACATCATTTGGGTTTAATTCCTCAAATATAATGAATCTACTGCTTCCGTATACCTCCATCACTCCAAAATGTTTACTGCCTTTTGCCCGTCTATAACTTGTGTATCTCTCTTGGAAATCAGCTTCCAAAAGCTTATTTCTTTCCTGGGTGATGACATTCTGCACTAGCTGCGGGAAGGCTTTGGGTATATCTGGCTCATAACCATATAGTTTTAGCTCTGTCAGAAATCCTGGTATACAGTCAATTTCACGAGCTACCACTCCGCTAGCTACAATTTGAGGCTTGACGCATTTCATAGCAATCCTTTCTTCAGAATAGTCATTGTCTGCATTCCTAACTCTTACTAATACTTCATATGCTTGCGATACTCCGGCACTGCCAAGGCTTCGGACAAATTGTATTATTTCCACATCTGGGAAGAAGCCAGCTCTTTTCTCGGCATCCCATACTCTCAATATCTCGCTGGGTTTTATCACCATGTTATTCCACATACTACTGCGAAAAGCTTTCTGTACTTCTTTCCCAAGACCCGGTGTATCACTTATTAGCTGGCCAATCTTGGGGCCAGTGACGATACTTTGTAGGGCAATAAATGCCAAATCATCATCATTAAGCTCTAATCCGCTTTGTGCAAGTTCAACTCTCTTATTTGCTATGGCGGAGAGCATCTCCGAGGCCATATGGTTTGGCACTGAGTTAAATCCAGCTGCTAGTACTTTTCTATAATGGGAGAGGTTTTTACTTGATTTTTGGGAATTATCTGGAATTACCACATTTGCTAAATCATTACAGAACTTGCGACGAATAGTTGGGTCAGTATTATCGTCTAA
This sequence comes from uncultured bacterium, assembly GCA_937876695.1. GTDB lineage: Bacteria > Patescibacteriota > Dojkabacteria > CALFHW01 > CALFHW01 > CALFHW01. Next base: position 4,721 of record CALFHW010000004.1, on the reverse strand, counting down.
TTTCCCCCTAGGTCCGACCAGTAGCCTATAAATTACTTCGGTTCTTTCCCAGTTGGTTGCCGCTTGAAATCCATGTCTAAAGATGGTCGCATCAGTTCGCTTTGCACTTAGGTAATCAGTTATCATTTCGCCGTCTGGAACTGAATTATCATCACCCAGGATATACAGCAAGAGCTTACCTTTCTGCTCTTCAGACAGTTGTGATAAGTTTTCAATATCTGTTAGAAACTTTGATTTGGATTCTCCATCCTTAACTGAATTACCCGTTTCCTCGAGGTAGAATGTCTGTAACACGTATAGTTGTTCGGGAGTGGGACTACATTCGAGTTGAAGCCTATCCAGGAAGTTATTTCGTCTGCTCGAGGCGGTAGTTAAATATTTAGTAATTAACTCGAAACCGGAGTTGAAGTCCAGTAAAGGATTTTTATCAGTAGCAGTTTTGACTCGGATGGTACGTTCAAGAAGTTGTTCCATTAAGCCACTCTCTGCCAATGTTTTTCCAGAAAAACGTCTAAGGTAGTCGGTTTCGATCTTGGTTAGGGTTTCCAAATCCATATTTATATCTTCATTCCCAAGTATCTTCCTAATGATGAACTCCATATACATCTCCACAGGCGAATGCATTTGTCCATTTGCTATAGTGGCAATAAGCTCTAAAGGCGCAAGTATAGATCCACTATTCATAGAAGCATGGATTTGTTCATCAAAAAGCAGTAGCTGCTTAGACACAGCATACTCTACAAACGAGCAACTATCCATATCAGTCATGGTGCCGTTGGTGAATGGAAACCTATAGGCGCTATTGAAATGAAATCTGCGCGTGTTGGGTTTTTTATCAATTTCATCTGCAAAAAAGTGTTTTCCTTTGATCCGAGCTATTCTCCTAGGGTTCACTTTTGAGCTTCTTCTTCCAAACGAACCAGAATAGCTCTGAGAATCTGCGGAAGATATTTGGGCTCTGGCAAATAAATAGTTTGTTTCTTGGCCGAATTCAGGCGCATTTATTAGCTGTGGTAAGATCGCGTTTGCAATCTCAGGTTTGTAGAACTCCGCGATAGACCATAGATAGGCTAAGAGCTCGCCTCTATAGGCTGCAGCTGTTGGGAATGCCTGGGAAACAAGGTTTAGGCCATCAGCGATAGCTTCTGTGTTCTCAAAAGAGTTGAATTTCTGGGCAATCTGAGCACATACTTTTCTGGCAACTCTTTGCTCATGGACTGCTGTCCGAAAATCACTAAATGGTGAGCGTGCCACCTCCAATTCATTTAGATCTTGAGTATCGTAAATACCCAAGGCTCTGGTCAACAATTTCAGTCTCATAGTATTGGCACTACCTGTGAAATTCCTACCTTTAATCTTATCTATGTTATCGAGAAGCATGAGTAGTTCATCAGAAACTACGCCTCCGTCTGAGGCTATTACATCCAAAGCAAGATTGATTAGTTCGGCATTTATAGGGCGCCATTTGGCTACACCTATTTTGCCATCTTCTGCCAGCAGACTCATGCTTTGCAATCTGTTTAACTGGGCCTCGATTAGGGGTCTTTCCTCAAACGCAAGTAACTCCAGATTTGCAACCAAGACTTCTGCAGGCAGTGGTAGCCCTTTTTCAGCTAGGAGATTTGTGAATCTCATGAAACTATCCGCCATATAGTCGTATGGGCTGAAACTAGAGTGCCTATATTTGCATTTACCGTGTGCTTTCTCTAATTCAGAGTGGTTATGCTCATTCCCAAAATATACATAGCTTTTGAGAGTACTGGCTAGAGAGACAAATTCGCTGTAGTGTTTTTTGGACTCCGACTCCACCTTTGCACTTAGAGTTTTGGCAACACTTAGCTCCAGCTGCGAGGTAATCATTTCGATAATTAGCGGATCAGAGGCGTCGAAGTTCTTTTTTGTCAAACCGACATTAACAAATTGCATTATTTCGAAAATATCAAATACTTTTGCATCTAATAACTTTCGAAGGGTCTCAAGTGAGGGAGGATTATCTCTCATCAAGGACCGCCCACCTCTAATTTCGCGTGCCGTGTTCTCATCATTGTAATCGCCATTAGAGAGTAGTTTGTTTAAATAGCTTCCGTCTTTATAATAGAATTTATCTATCCTTCCGGAGGTCAAAAGCCAGGAGCCTATCCCCATATGTACAGACAGACTGTAGAGCTCTTCGATATTTGGCACTTTATTATGAGTCTCAGCTAGGTGTGTAATATTTCGGGAGATTACGTCGTCAAAGTATTTATAGATACTGTCGTATTTCTCTCTGAGGTCATACTCAATGCCAGACTGTTGTTCTAGGCACTCTGGAGGTAAGAGCTTTCTGAATACCCCGTATATCAATTCATTGCGTAGATCTCCCAATAAGTTGTACTCAAAATCGACCATATTAATGCTATTTTGTGATTGCGGGAATCCGGGCTTTTTGAGTAAGTTGGCAATTTCGTAGCCATCCGCTGGTGCAAATTTATCATCCATCGAGGCTTTTGTTCTACGAGATTTACCTTGAGGTAGAAGAACTAGCTTGGATCTGACATATAATTCTATAAGATATTTGTAATCATATTTGTCGATAAAATGTCGAATACTTGAAATGTCACCTTTCAATGTCATTCTGATCAGACTGATTTCCTCTTCGGTCCAATCCTGCAGACCTTCGCCATTTAGTTCCATTAGCTTATCTTCAATATCTTCGGCTGCTAATGGGGTCATGGCAGTGCTTGCGCTTGTTCTAATAGCTGTCGCGATAGCTAAGTGAGTGTTGTGAAGCATCTCTGGAGAGTTGAAATCGCGTGGAATGCATGCTAATGGCTTATGGGCAACCCCTTTTATTTTTTTACGTTCAGCTATGGCAGCGTTCATTATTCCGGTGTATTCCGGATCGTTATCAATAAAAGCATAACGGTATATCTGATGTGGTAAAAAGTCTAGATTTCTTTGCTGTTGGGTAACCTCTGAGCCAACCGCCGCCAAAGCCTCAACGACATTTTGATAAAAATCTTTTTGATGTGGGTCATTGCTAGCAGATAGCTCCCTAGCTAGGTTAATGATAGTGGCCAGAGATGCCTCCCTATATGAGTATTCAGCTGGAAAATCGCCTTTAGTGGATTCATAGCTCAGCCAGTCAAGTAAATCCTGTCTTTTGGCTCCACTTATGGTCTGTTTGGCCTTTAGCTGTTCTCCGCTAAAAATTTGGTAAGCAGATCTATTCGCTGGGTCGAATTCCCATGCCTTCAAGGCTGAGAATAATTTAGGATCAGGTACAATTTCGTCCATAGGTTTACTCTGTGTTTCGGATTCTCTTCTTAAGTATCTATCTGTAAGGCTACCTAACATATTGTTAAATAAACCGGTGATAAGTATCCCATCTATCTCAGTGGGTTCCCCCTGCACTTTCCACTGCTGCTGCCCATCTGGGTTCAAGCCCAGGTAGTTTGAGTAGTCTGCAAGCTTTTTACCATCCTTCATTGCAAAACCTATTACTTTTTGCAAACGCCTAGTTTCGTCGACATGCCGTTCATTTATGTGTAGATTGATGTCTTCGCCAAAATCCTCGGTTCTGTTTTGTCTGGCAGCTTGCAGAGTGGGGAATGCATTCAAAGCTTTGACAATAACCAGCAGCTTAGACAACAAAAGGGCGTTACTAGAAATGTCCACGGATTCTTGAATGGCTACCTCGCTGACTTTACGAGTATCCAGGAGTGTAAGTTTGTGCCAGAAATCAGTATAATTCTGAGCCCTTAAAGTTTGCGTATATAGATCTGTTGCATCTGAAACAAACAGCGATCTCTGCAGCTCAATTGCCGGAGATATCTGCAGCATTTTGGCTACTTTTTCAGCAGTTTGCTTCCCCTCACCGGAAGTTTGATTGAGACGTTTCTGGATATTTGGGAATTCTACTTCAGTGTTTTTTAGGGTTGATCTAGCTTTTTCAAGTCTGGAGGTCGCATGAGGATGTGTTGACATCAGCGGTTCCCCCGTTTTGCGTTCATATGATGTAAATGCCGTCAGCATTCTTTCGTATTCCCATGGATCCACATATAGTGTGCTTTTGCCTTCTAGATATTCATTGCACATCACTCCCATTGTATAGATGGCTTCAGCATCTGCTACATATTCTTCAGTATGTTTGTCGTTTCTGAACTTATGACCCACAGCTTCATGCAGTAATATACACAGGATCGTACTCTGGTTTATTCCCTGTCCTTCATAGCAGTCTTTCAGCCAGGAGTCTAGATGCCTAAGAAACCCTGTAGTAAGTACAACGGTTTTTTTCGCGGAGGTCGCGTTCTGCTTCTTTAGATCGACATATGGAGAATTTAGGCTATCCCCGCTGTCCTCTAGTTTTACTTCTAGCTCAGAGATAACACCTAGGTGTGTGGGGTCTTGGGCTAAGTCTAAAAAGACTGGGTGTTCTACGATTTCATTAAAATAGCTCAGACTTGGATGGTTAGCTCCAGTTTGGGTTCGATCGGAAACCACTCCATTTCGGATGACAATTTCGTGCTTTTCCCCTGCTACTTGAGTTATAAGACTTTCTATTAATGACATCCCCATACTGAATTATATCATGACTCTATATAAAGAATCTAGCCTGTAGTATTACCATATTAGCGATGAGCTAATGAAGGTGACCGAGGTCACTGCACCCCTGCGCGCAAACAGTTATCATCATCCCCATGGATAAAGATTTCAAGGCTGAGGATATCGAGATACTGGCT
>CALFHW010000003.1 GCA_937876695.1 uncultured bacterium | reverse complement strand
AAGCACCGGCTAACTACGTGCCAGCAGCCGCGGTAATACGTAGGGTGCGAGCGTTAATCGGAATTACTGGGCGTAAAGCGTGCGCAGGCGGTTTTGTAAGTCAGATGTGAAATCCCCGGGCTCAACCTGGGAACTGCATTTGAGACTGCAAGACTGGAGTTTGGCAGAGGGGGGTGGAATTCCACGTGTAGCAGTGAAATGCGTAGAGATGTGGAGGAACACCGATGGCGAAGGCAGCCCCCTGGGCCAATACTGACGCTCATGCACGAAAGCGTGGGGAGCAAACAGGATTAGATACCCTGGTAGTCCACGCCCTAAACGATGTCAACTAGGTGTTGGGAGGGTTAAACCTTTTAGTGCCGTAGCTAACGCGTGAAGTTGACCGCCTGGGGAGTACGGCCGCAAGGCTAAAACTCAAAGGAATTGACGGGGACCCGCACAAGCGGTGGATGATGTGGATTAATTCGATGCAACGCGAAAAACCTTACCTACCCTTGACATGTCAGGAATCCTGGAGAGATTTGGGAGTGCTCGCAAGAGAACCTGAACACAGGTGCTGCATGGCTGTCGTCAGCTCGTGTCGTGAGATGTTGGGTTAAGTCCCGCAACGAGCGCAACCCTTGTCATTAATTGCCATCATTGAGTTGGGCACTTTAATGAGACTGCCGGTGACAAACCGGAGGAAGGTGGGGATGACGTCAAGTCCTCATGGCCCTTATGGGTAGGGCTTCACACGTCATACAATGGTCGGTCCAGAGGGTTGCCAACCCGCGAGGGGGAGCCAATCTCAGAAAGCCGATCGTAGTCCGGATCGCAGTCTGCAACTCGACTGCGTGAAGTCGGAATCGCTAGTAATCGCGGATCAGCATGCCGCGGTGAATACGTTCCCGGGTCTTGTACACACCGCCCGTCACACCATGGGAGCGGGTTCTGCCAGAAGTAGTTAGCCTAACCGTAAGGAGGGCGATTACCACGGCAGGGTTCGTGACTGGGGTGAAGTCGTAACAAGGTAGCCGTAGGGGAACCTGCGGCTGGATCACCTCCTTTCTAGAGAAAAGCTGGATCGAGAGCTCACAACCTATCGGTTGTCACAAGCGGCACAAGCGGATGGGTCTGTAGCTCAGTCGGTTAGAGCATCGTCTTGATAAGGCGAGGGTCGTTGGTTCGATTCCAACCAGACCCACCAGCGTATCGGCGGAAGGCGGCGGAGAGTGATTGAGGCGCCTGGCGGCATGCTGGGAGGTGTTGTCACCCGGAACCCGGGGGATTAGCTCAGCTGGGAGAGCACCTGCTTTGCAAGCAGGGGGTCGTCGGTTCGATCCCGTCATCCTCCACCACCCGCAACTTGTGAGATGTCAGGCCTGAAGAGTTTGTAGACTTTTCAGGCCTGACCCCTTACGGGGCTCGTGCTCTTTAACAAAATGGAAGAAGGTAGTATCACCGGTTAAACGCAGTCGTTTTGATGCGTGGAGAGGCTGGTGATACGGTTGTGATTGCATCGATTTCCCTGTTGATTCAGGGAGAGCACAAAGGAGTTGCCTGTAGCTTCGAGGTCTCGCAAGAGAGCTTAAGGTTATAGGATCAAGCGAATAAGTGCATGTGGTGGATGCCTTGGCGATTACAGGCGATGAAGGACGTACAAGCCTGCGAAAAGCTCTGGGGAGCTGGCAATGAAGCTTTGATCCAGAGATATCCGAATGGGGAAACCCACTCCGCAAGGAGTATCCCACGCTGAATATATAGGCGTGAGGAAGCGAACCCGGCGAACTGAAACATCTAAGTAGCCGGAGGAAAAGAAATCAACCGAGATTCCCAAAGTAGTGGCGAGCGAACTGGGAACAGCCTGCAAGTGATAGCAATTGAGTTAGCGGAAGCCTCTGGAAAGTGGCGCCGTAGTGGGTGAAAGCCCCGTACGCGAAAACTTGGTTGTGGTACTAAGCTTGCGACAAGTAGGGCGGGGCACGAGAAATCCTGTCTGAACATGGGGGGACCATCCTCCAAGGCTAAATACTCGTAATCGACCGATAGCGTACCAGTACCGTGAGGGAAAGGCGAAAAGAACCCCGGGAGGGGAGTGAAATAGATCCTGAAACCGCATGCATACAAACAGTGGGAGCCCCTTCGTGGGGTGACTGCGTACCTTTTGTATAATGGGTCAGCGACTTACGTTCAGTAGCGAGCTTAACCGAATAGGGGAGGCGTAGGGAAACCGAGTCTGATAAGGGCGATTAGTTGCTGGGCGTAGACCCGAAACCAAGTGATCTATCCATGGCCAGGATGAAGGTGCGGTAACACGCACTGGAGGTCCGAACCCACTAATGTTGAAAAATTAGGGGATGAGCTGTGGATAGGGGTGAAAGGCTAAACAAACTTGGAAATAGCTGGTTCTCTCCGAAAACTATTTAGGTAGTGCCTCAAGTATCACCGACGGGGGTAAAGCACTGTTATGGCTAGGGGGTCATCGCGACTTACCAAACCATTGCAAACTCAGAATACCGTTGAGTGCGAGCTTGGGAGACAGACATCGGGTGCTAACGTCCGGTGTCAAGAGGGAAACAACCCAGACCGCCGATTAAGGTCCCAAAGACATAGTTAAGTGGGAAACGAGGTGGGAAGGCTTAGACAGCCAGGAGGTTGGCTTAGAAGCAGCCATCCTTTAAAGAAAGCGTAATAGCTCACTGGTCGAGTCGTCCTGCGCGGAAGATATAACGGGGCTCAAACTATGCACCGAAGTCGCGGATATCCGTAAGGATATGGTAGGAGAGCGTTCTGTAAGCCGTTGAAGGTGTCTTGAGAAGGATGCTGGAGGTATCAGAAGTGCGAATGCTGACATGAGTAGCGATAAAGGGAGTGAAAAGCTCCCTCGCCGAAAGCCCAAGGTTTCCTGCGCAACGTTCATCGGCGCAGGGTGAGTCGGCCCCTAAGGCGAGGC
>CALFHW010000002.1 GCA_937876695.1 uncultured bacterium | reverse complement strand
ACTTGACCAGTGAGCTATTACGCTTTCTTTAAAGGATGGCTGCTTCTAAGCCAACCTCCTGGCTGTCGGAGCGTCTCCACATCGTTTTCCACTGAGCACTGATTTAGGGACCTTAGCTGGCGCTCTGGGTTCTTTCCCTTTTGACGACGAAGCTTATCCCCCGCCGTCTCACTCCCGGATAGTACTCTGCGGCATTCAGAGTTTGGTTGGATTCAGTAACCGGGTAAGGCCCCTAGTCCATCCAGCGCTTTACCACCGCAGGTATTCGTCCGAGGCTGCCCCTAAAGGCATTTCGAGGAGAACGAGCTATAACGGAATTTGATTAGCCTTTCACCCCTAGCCTGAGCTCATCCGAGCTTTTTTCAACAAACACCGGTTCGGACCTCCACGCGGTGTTACCCGCGTTTCATCCTGGCCCAGGCTAGATCATCCCGCTTCGCGTGTACGGCCCGTGACTTGACGCCCTATTCAGACTCGCTTTCGCTACGGCTCAGCACGTTGCTTCGCCTTGCCACGAACGGTAACTAGCCGGCTCATTATGCAAAAGGCACGCGGTTCCACCGGGTTGCCCCATGGTGGTTCCACTGCTTGTAGATGAACGGTTTCAGGTACTATTTCACTCCCCTTACAGGGGTGCTTTTCACCTTTCCCTCACGGTACTGGTTCACTATCGGTCGCTGAGACGTGTTTAGCCTTGGGAGATGGTCCTCCCTGATTCCCACGGGATTCCTCGTGTCCCGTGGTACTCGGGGTCAAAGTCGGGAGTCGCGATGTCTTTCGGCTACGGGGCTATCACCCTCTGTGGCCGTCCGTTCCAGGACCTTCACCTAGACACGCGATTGGTAACTCCCCGGATCTGATCCGGTCCCTGCCCCACAACCCCCGAAGACCCGGAGGCCTTCGAGTTTGGGCTGATCCGCTTTCGCTCGCCGCTACTGACGGAATCGAATTTCTTTCTTTTCCTCCCGGTACTGAGATGGTTCACTTCCCGGGGTTCGCTCGACGGCCCTATGTATTCAGACCGCCGTGACGGGGCATGACCCCCGCCGGGTTTCCCCATTCGGAAATCCTCGGATCAAAGCCTGTTTGCGGCTCCCCGAGGCTTATCGCAGCTTGCCGCGTCCTTCATCGCCGCTCAGCGCCAAGGCATCCACCGTTCACCCTTAGTAGCTTGGCCATAAAATCCTTCAGACGCGAAAATGATTCGCGAAACTGTGACGACTCGATTCTGTTGTCAAAGATCCGCGGGCGAACCCGCGAAAACGTTCGGACCGGTCGGTCCTTTTCCTTCTCCCTGATGGCACGACGCTGGTGGAGCTGATCGGGCTCGAACCGACGACCTACGGCTTGCAAAGCCGCCGCTCTCCCGACTGAGCTACAGCCCCGGCTGGCGGATATGGTGGGCCTGGATAGATTTGAACTATCGACCCCACGCTTATCAAGCGTGTGCTCTGACCAGCTGAGCTACAGGCCCGGCCCAGGAGCGTCGTCAGGGATGAAAAGACCGATCGGTTCCCTGAAAATTGAACAGAGACGGATCGCGTGATTCCCATCGACCTCGAGTGGAAGCCCTTCAGCCGAAGCGTCAGGCCTTCGAACTCTAGAAAGGAGGTGATCCAGCCACAGGTTCTCCTACAGCTACCTTGTTACGACTTCACCC
>CALFHW010000001.1 GCA_937876695.1 uncultured bacterium | reverse complement strand
TAAGGTCTCAAAAGCTCCCTCTCCAGCCTTTGCCATTTCGCCCTTCTGCTCTTTAATCTCTGTCAATAGACGCTCTATTTTTCCAGCTACTGCTATTGCCAACTCCTGCTCATCAATTATATTTTGAAGTTCGGTAAACTCTTTCTTAAGTTCGTTAGGAATTCGTCCACCACTGATTAGTTCTCGACCATTAGCTTGCTTTAGATTTTCTGCTAACTGCTCTAACTCCGCTTTCTGAGCTTTACTAGAGGCAATTACAAAGGCATACTCTATCTCCTCGTCAGATTCACCCTCAATTATTTCTGTGCTCCCAATCATCTCCAAGTACTTTTTAATACTATCTTTATCAAGAGCTTCAGATGTTTCGATCTTTTTGCGTAGTAATGCCAACTCGCTTGGAGGTAATATTTCCAGTAGCTTTTGGGCCTGCTCATAGGCGAGTGCGCCCTGTGATTGTGAGAGCTTTTGTTCAAGTCTCGCTCTCAAATGTTCAATTTTTTCAGGACTTGTGGGTACTGTTATAGCACCTTCAATCGTTTCCGGCCCAACCCCCTTTTCCCTGGTGGTTTTAACTAGCTCGTCGTACATTAAGCGCAACTGCTCGGTATAGAGGAGGTATTTTTTGCCTTTTGCTTCTAGTGCGCTTTCGCCTGACGAAATATCTGCTTCTGAAATCTCAACTATCTGGTTCCTCAGCTCGGAAATATTTTCGACAAGGACTTTTACTCCTGCTTTAAGATCCGCATCTTTCGTCAGCTCTTCCCAATCGATATATCCCACGTCTGTCATTCCATCACCGAGTATTTTTGCTGCTAGTTCAGTATTGTCTAGATTTCTGGCAATTATAGCTTCGACAACTTTACTGCGCTGCCTCTCGAGGACTGCTAGTTCGAGGTCTGTTGGGTTTTGACTCTCAAGGCTTGAAATACGCTTATTGATTCTATTGAACTGGTCCTCTAGTTCAGTCCTACTTCGACGGCTAAGCATTCGCACTTCCGGCTCTTGAGAGCTTTCGGCGGCTACAGGCTGCTGCTGATCCTTTTCTTCAGTGTTTACTTGTTCTAGTTTCTTTGCGACATCTCTTGCTTGGTCAGTTAATCTTTCAACCAGTTTCTTATATTGCTCCTGTGTATCATTGACGTTTTTAATACCAGAGTCTTTAATGAGTTTTGTAAGTAGCTCTTGAGCGTTATCATTTTTACCTAGGAGCTCAATGAGCTTTTCCTTGGGCTCTCCGCCCTCAATTTTTTTACTGAGAATATTTATTGCCAGTCTACGAATTGCTCTCTCGCGCCTTCTCTTACGTTCAGCTGCCCCTTTCTCTAGGGCTTTTTGGTCAGAGTCTAGTTGTATTTCAGGTCTAGGGACTTCAGGTATACTGCTACCACCGCCAGGTCCCATACCACCTCCACCAAAACCATCTGACATAAATGCTATGTACATGACACTATCATAGCAAAAATTACCCGCGTCCGCCGTTTCTTAGTTTTGCTGGAAGATCCTCTAGATTAGTCGCGCGCATAACATCCTTGAGTGTCTGTCGGTATACATCAGGTAACATCATAATTGAAGCCATTACTGCATCATCATCTGCTAGGTCACCGATTCCTCCAATTTTTATTGTAAATTCGATGAGTCTCTCTAAACCCTTTATTGTGGCCTCTTGATCTGCGCCATGTAGATTAATTCTCTTCTGGGCGTTTACAAATAAACCAGCCAAAACTAGAGGTATTCGTCTATCATAGATACGTTTATCAGCGCTGAGCTCTAAACTTGAGCATATTAAATTTGACAAGGGCAAATATGGATACTGGCTATGTTTAATCGCATCTGCAATGGACTTATTGCTATTGCCAAGCTTTGCTGAGATAGTCCACTTCTCAACCGCATTATGCTTTACTTCCAGTGTATGCTTTGTAAGCATCTTCATTAGTAGCGCACCGACTGAGAATGTGTCGGTATAAGGTCCTTCAGTAGTCTTTCCATCTATATTTTTAGTCATGCGCTCAGGTCCCATGTACCCAGGCGACCCTAGGACACCGGCGGACTCGTAGCCCATCATAAGGTTGAACATTTCCATGTAATCATGTCCGTCAATTCTGGCTGTAGCAAAATCGATAACGATAGCTATAAATTGATTACCTCGCTCAATCCACAGAATGTTACCTGGCTTTATGTCTCGATGGATTAGATTATCTGGTAGACCATTCATAGCCATTGCAATTGCTATAGCAGCCTTTCCAATATCTTGAGGCGAAAGATTTTCCGTAATTAATGTCGGCGCCAGTACATGATTGTTGTTCTCATTCATGAGCAATGCATTCATTACCAAATGCACATCATAGCCATCCTCACCTTCAACAAATAAACAGCCTTTATATTCTAGTGGCGAACTCTTGGGGTCTGTAGTGGAAATTATTTCCAATGCTTTTGCTTCGGTATAAGCATTTATTAGACATTTACATTGTGCATAATTTACATTGCCTGCAAGATGTAGATCCTTTAGTGTTTCGAGAAAAATTTCTGGTGTTGTAAAGGACTTACTAATCGTTGACGCGACTTCTCTATCGACCCCAGCCTTATATCTCTTAGTGATGAGCCCTGAAGGATCGCGTTCTTTATTGAGTAAGTAAAATATTTCTCCTTGATTCCCATTCCCAGAAGCTTTGGGATCTATTCGCAGCATCTCTCCGCCCACATTTATGGTGTCACTGGAGAATACAATCTCGTGTGCATTTAACATATATAATAATAACATATTAATTATTATAATTACTATAATT